>NZ_JBFUFF010000007.1:0-182222 GCF_056403555.1 Rhizobium sp. P2_G2 | reverse complement strand
GGGTGAGGGCGAGTTTGGGATACGCTGGGTGCCACAAGCACACCTGCAGCAAAGGGAGATTGGGGCACCCACAGCGCCCCACACTCCCCTCACCCTAAGGCGCTTTTTCGGCGCAGCCAGAAAAGCCTCGAAGGGTCCTGCCAAAAACTCAGCCTTACAGAATATACCGCGACAGATCCGTATTCCCCGCCAGCTCGCCGACATGGCTCTGGACATAGTCCGCGTCGATCTTGACCTCGCGGTTGGCCTGGTCCGGCGCTTCGAACGAGATGTCGTCGAGTACCCGCTCCATCACCGTCTGCAGCCGCCTGGCGCCGATATTCTCGACACTGTCGTTCAGCTTGACGGCGACATCCGCCAAGGCATCGATCGCATCGTCGGTGAATTCCAGCTTGACGCTTTCCGTCTCCATCAACGCGATATACTGGCGGATCAGGCTGGCCTCTGTCTCGGTCAGGATGCGGCGGAAATCTTCCTTGGTCAGCGCCTTGAGCTCGACGCGGATCGGCAAGCGGCCCTGCAGTTCCGGCAGGAGGTCCGACGGCTTCGACACGTGGAAGGCGCCCGAGGCGATGAACAGGATGTGATCGGTCTTCACCGGCCCGTATTTGGTCGACACCGTCGTGCCTTCGACCAGCGGCAGCAGGTCGCGCTGCACGCCTTCGCGCGACACGCCAGCACCAACGCCGCCGTCACGAGCGGCGATCTTGTCGATCTCGTCGAGGAAGACGATGCCGTCGTTCTCGGCCGAAAGCACGGCCTCGCGGTTGATCTGCTCGCTGTCGATCAGCTTGTCGGATTCATCGGCGATCAGCAGCTTGTAGCTGTCGCGCACCGTCGTCTTGACCTTCTTCGACCGGCCGCCCATGGCCTTGCCGAGAATGTCAGACAGGTTGAAGACGCCGACATTGCCGCCCATCATGCCCGGCAGCTCAAACCCGCCCTGCGGTGCCTGGTCGGCGATCTCGACCTCGATTTCCTTGTCGTCGAGCTCGTTGTCGCGCAGCTTGCGGCGGAAGGAATCGCGGGTCGCGGGCGAAGCGGTGGCGCCAACCAGAGCGTCGAGCACCCGTTCCTCGGCATTCTGGTGCGCCTTGGCATTGACCTCGGCGCGCTTTTTCTCGCGCACCAGGCCGATGCCGACCTCGACAAGGTCGCGCACGATCTGCTCGACATCGCGGCCGACATAACCAACTTCGGTGAATTTCGTCGCTTCGACCTTGATGAAAGGCGCGCCGGCAAGCTTGGCCAGACGTCGGGAAATCTCGGTCTTGCCGACGCCGGTCGGGCCGATCATCAGGATGTTCTTTGGCATGACCTCGTCGCGCAGATCGCCGGTCAGTTGCTGGCGGCGCCAGCGGTTGCGCAGCGCGATTGCCACCGCACGTTTGGCTTCGTTCTGGCCGATAATGTACCGGTCAAGCTCGGAAACGATTTCTCTGGGTGTGAATGTCGTCATCTTTTTCTCATTTCGTCCCGGCATCCAGGTGCATCAGCACCACGGTGCCATATTCTGTGTTGCGAATCTCGCCTCTTGTGAAGCCGGCCTTCTCATAAGCGCGAATGGCATTGCGATTGGCCGGGTCCGGATCGGTCACGACGCGGACGGCGCCCTCGTCGAACAGTTTTCGGCAGAACGTCCGGATCAGCGCCGACCCATGGCCAAGCCCGGTCAATTCCGCCACGCCGATGAACTGGTCGATGCCGAACGTGCCGGGCGGCTGGTCCTGATACGGATGGTCTATCTCCTCATGCGGATCATAGGACTGGATGTAGCCGATCGGCCGGCCCAGGAATTCGACGATGAACGGTTTCACCGGCGAACCATCGAGGATTTCGGCAATCTCGATCACCGCGTCATCGGCATCCGGCCACCAGCGCGATACATGCGGCGTCTCCAGCCAGCTTTTGAGCATGAGCAGATCACCCTGCTCCACCGGCCGGAAATCATAGACCGCATTACTCGGCATCGAGCTTTTCGACCACCACGTTATAGTTGGTGTAGACGCAGATGTCGGCGGCGATCTGCATGGCGCGGCGGGCGATTTCCTCAGCCGACTTGTCGGTGTCCATCAGCGCACGGGCCGCGGCGAAGGCATAGTTGCCGCCCGAACCGATGGCCATCGTGCCATGCTCGGGTTCCAGCACGTCGCCATTGCCGGTGACGGCCAGGGTGATTGATTTGTCGGCGACCAGCATCATCGCCTCGAGATGGCGGAGATATTTGTCAGTGCGCCAGTCCTTGGCAAGCTCGACGCAGGCGCGCTGCAACTGGCCGGGATATTGTTCGAGCTTGGCTTCCAGCCGCTCCAGCAGCGTGAAGGCGTCGGCGGTGGCGCCGGCGAAACCGGCAATCACCTCGCCCTTGGAGAGGCGCCGCACCTTGCGGGCGTTGCCCTTCATCACGGTCTGGCCAAGCGATACCTGACCATCGCCCGCCATCACCACCTGACCGTCCTTGCGCACGGTGATGATGGTCGTGGCATGCATGGTTCCATAGGGATTGTGTTCACTCATACTTAGTTCTCTTTAATCTCTTACGCCGCGTTCAAGGCAGCCTGTTGCGGCTTATGTAATGGGATGTGATATAAATGCAATGCCGGGGATAGGTCTGGATTCTTCCTCCCCGGCCTGTTAAGGCAGCCGAGATAAACCGCCAGAAACAGGCACTTTTGATGGCAGAAACCGCCCTGACCCGCACGGCAAACGTGTCGCGCAAGACCAATGAGACGCAAGTCTCCGTCACCGTCAATATCGACGGCACCGGAACGTCGAAGATCTCGACCGGCGTCGGCTTCTTCGACCATATGCTGGATCAATTGTCGCGGCATTCGCTGATCGACATGGAGATCGAGGCCAAGGGCGACCTGCATGTCGACGACCACCACACGGTGGAGGATACGGGCATCGCCATCGGTCTCGCCATCGCCAAGGCGCTCGGCGACCGGCGCGGCATTACCCGCTATGCGTCGCTCGACCTTGCCATGGACGAGACGATGACTCGCGCTGCCGTCGATGTGTCCGGCCGGCCGTTCCTGGTCTGGAACGTCGTCTTCACCTCGCCAAAGATCGGCACGTTCGACACCGAACTGGTGCGCGAATTCTTCCAGGCGCTGGCGATGAATGCCGGCATCACGCTGCATATCCAGAATATCTATGGCGCCAACAATCACCACATTTCGGAAACATGCTTCAAGGCGGTGGCAAGAGTTCTGCGCGCGTCGACCGAGATCGATCCGCGCCAGGCCGGCCGCATCCCGTCAACCAAGGGCACGCTCTGACACATGGCCAGTTATTACGTCCTCACCCCGCCGGGCGCCACCGATCCTGAAAAGCAGACACTTTTCATCCGCGACGGCTTTTCCTGGCTGGCCTTCCTATTTCCGCTGCCCTGGCTGCTGGTCCGCCGGCTGTGGCTGATATCAGGCCTTTCCATAGCGCTTTTCCTGCTCGCCGTGCTGGCCGCTGAATATTTGAACCTCGATGGTCTGCCGCTCGCCTATACCGTGGTGCTCGGCCTCTGGACCGGGCTCGAAGGCGGCCATATCCGGGCGATGGCCTTGCAGCGCCGCGGCTGGGAGCTGCAGGCGAGCATTGCCGCCCAGTCGATCGACGAGGCAGAGGCGGTCTATTTCGACGAACTGCCGCAAACGAGCAGCAGCGGACCCGCGCCCAGCTTCTCCGGCGGATCCGGCTCGCATTCGACGCATATGGTGGCGCTCGGCCTTATTGGCCCCTACGGGGGCCGTTGATGCGCGTTGCGATCATCGATTACGGCTCGGGCAACCTGCGTTCCGCCACCAAGGCCTTCGAACGGGCTTCACGTGAAACCGGCGTCGACGCCGAGATCGAGCTGACCGACAAGGCCGATCGGGTCGCCACTGCCGACCGGATCGTGTTGCCGGGCGTTGGCGCTTATGCCGATTGCCGCGCTGGACTGAATGCCGTGCCGGGCATGGTCGAGGCGCTCTGTGACGTGGTCGAAGCCAAGGCGCGGCCTTTTCTCGGCATCTGCGTCGGTATGCAGCTCATGTCTTCGCGCGGGCTGGAGAAGACCGTCACTCAAGGCCTTGGCTGGATCAAGGGCGATGTCGTGCTGATGAAGCCGTCCGACGCCGAACTCAAGATACCGCAGATCGGCTGGAATACGCTGACACTGACGCGGTCGCATGCACTGTTCGACGGCATTCCGACCGGCGAAAACGGCCTGCATGCCTATTTCGTGCATTCCTATCATCTGGCAGCCGAGAACCCGAGCGACATTGTCGCCACAGCCGACTATGGCGGGCCGGTGACGGCCTTCGTGGCGCGCGACAACATGGCCGGTGCGCAATTCCATCCAGAAAAGAGCCAGACCCTCGGGCTTCGGCTGATTGCCAATTTCCTCAAATGGGCGCCCTGACATGATCCTCTTCCCCGCCATCGATCTCAAGGATGGCCAATGCGTGCGTCTGAAGCTCGGCGATATGGGCCAGGCCACGGTCTACAATCCCGATCCGGCGGCGCAGGCGAAAGCCTTCGAGGATCAGGGTTTCGAATGGCTGCACGTCGTCGACCTCAACGGCGCTTTCGCCGGTGAAAGCGTCAATGGCGCCGCAGTTGAGGCAATCCTGAAGGCGACGAAGAATCCGGTACAGCTCGGCGGCGGCATCCGCACGCTCGATCATATCGAGGCGTGGCTGGCCAAGGGTCTTGCCCGCGTCATCCTCGGTACGATCGCCGTGCGCGATCCGGCGCTGGTGATCGAGGCCTGCAAGCGTTTCCCCGGCAAGGTCGCCGTCGGCATTGATGCCAAAGGCGGCAAGGTGGCGGTCGAGGGTTGGGCGGAAGCATCCGAGCTCGGCGTCATCGAACTCGCCAAGCGCTTCGAAGGCGCCGGCGTTGCGGCGATCATCTACACCGATATCGACCGTGACGGCATTCTGACGGGCATCAACTGGACATCCACGTTGGAGCTTGCGCGCGCCGTCTCGATTCCCGTCATCGCCTCGGGAGGACTTGCCTCGCTCGACGACATCCGCCGCATGGCCCAGCCGGACGCCGCGATCCTCGAAGGCGCGATTTCCGGCCGCGCCCTATACGATGGTCGCATTGACCCGACAGAAGCTCTAAAGATATTGAAGGCCGTATGAGCGGAGAAGCGAGATGACACTCAAGGCCCGCGTAATCCCCTGCCTGGACGTCAAGGACGGCCGTGTCGTCAAGGGCGTGTCCTTCGTCAATCTGGTCGATGCTGGCGATCCGGTCGAGGCGGCGATCGCCTATGATGCGGCCGGGGCCGACGAACTCTGCTTCCTCGACATCACCGCGTCTTCCGATAATCGCGAGACGATCTTCGACGTCGTCGCGCGCACTGCCGAGCGGTGCTTCATGCCGGTGACGGTCGGCGGCGGTGTCAGGGCGCTTGCCGATATCAGAAAACTGCTGCTTTGCGGCGCCGACAAGGTTTCGATCAATTCGGCGGCGGTGAAGAACCCGGATTTCGTCGCCGAGGCGGCGGACAAGTTCGGTGATCAATGCATTGTCGCCTCGCTCGATTGCAAGAAAGTGTCTGCAGAGGGTGAGGCTGATCGCTGGGAGATCTTCACCCATGGCGGCCGCAATGCCACCGGCCTTGATGCGGTGGAGTTCGCGCATGCCATGGTCAGCCGCGGCGCCGGCGAATTGCTCGTCACCTCGATGGACCAGGATGGGCAGAAGAACGGTTATGACATTGCGCTGACGCGCGCCATTTCCGACGCCGTACATGTCCCCGTCATCGCCTCCGGCGGCGTCGGCACTCTCGACCATCTGGTCGAGGGAATCACCGAAGGTCACGCCAATGCCGTGCTGGCGGCGTCGATTTTTCACTTCGGCACCTATACGGTGGGGCAGGCAAAGCGCTATATGGCGGATCATGGCATCGCCATGCGCATAGACTAGTTTTGTGTTATGCTTTTTCGGGCAGACTGTCCGGAAAAGCATCCTAAGGACATCCGATGAGCGATTTCACGCTTGCCGATCTCGAAGCCATCGTTGCAGCCCGCKCGCAGGCATCCCCCGACGAATCCTGGACAGCCAAGCTTTTTCACGCTGGCCAGCCGAAAGCCGCCAAGAAACTTGGTGAAGAAGCCGTGGAGGCCGTGATTGCCGCGATCGCCAATGATCGCAAGAATCTCACCGACGAAGCGGCCGACCTGCTCTACCATCTTCTCGTCGTGCTGAAGATCGCGGGCATTCCGCTCTCCGATGTCATGGCCGTGCTGGAAGCGCGCACCGCTCAATCAGGCCTGACCGAAAAAGCTGCCCGGGTAAAGGCATGAACCAGGAAATCCGCCTCAGGGATCCCGGTGAACCGCTCGACCATCTGGTCGACGATGACTATTCGCCGTTCAAGTTTTTCACTGCCGAGGAATGGGCGCATTTCCGCGCCGACACGCCGCTGACGCTGTCGGCCAACGAAGTGCAACGCCTGCGCTCGCTCAACGACCCGATCGATCTCGATGAGGTCCGGCGCATCTATCTGTCGCTGTCGCGCCTGCTGTCGGCGCATGTCGAATCGTCGCAGATGCTGTTCCAGCAGCGCAAGCAGTTCCTCAATCTTTCCAACGACCAGAAGACACCGTTCATCATCGGCATTGCCGGTTCTGTGGCGGTCGGCAAATCGACCACGGCGCGTATTCTGAAAGAGCTCTTGTCGCGCTGGCCGTCGAGCCCCAAGGTCGATCTTATTACCACCGACGGTTTCCTGCAGCCCAATGCCTGGCTGCAAAAGGAAAACATGATGGACCGGAAGGGTTTTCCGGAAAGCTACAATATGCCGGCGCTGCTCAAATTCCTCTCCGCCATCAAGGCGGGGCAGGGTGATGTGCCGGCGCCGCTCTATTCGCACCTGACCTATGACGTGCTGCCGGATCAGTTCCAGGTCATCGACGTGCCGGATATCCTGATCTTCGAGGGTATCAACGTGCTGCAGGCGCGAGACCTGCCGGCCGACGGCAGGATCGTGCCGATGGTGTCGGATTTCTTCGACTTTTCGATCTATATCGACGCCGAAGAGCAGCTTATCCATCGCTGGTACGTGGCGCGGTTCATGCGGCTTAGGGAAACCGCCTTCCGCAAGCCGGAATCCTTCTTCCATCGCTATGCGACGATCTCCGAACAATCGGCGCTGGCGATCGCCGAGGGTCTTTGGGCCAATATCAACCTGAAAAACCTCAAGAAGAATATTCTTCCGACGCGGCCGCGCGCCGACCTCATCCTGCAAAAGGGCGAGAATCACCTGATAGAGAAGGTGGCGTTGAGGCGTCTCTGATTATTTGGCAAGTGTAACGCGGCGAAGCGTCAGGTTGATGCGCCCCTCGCGCTTCAGCAATGCGGACGTGCCCGGATAGATTCGGTCGACGCCGTGAAAGGCGAGCCGGTTGTCACCGCCGATAATGACGATGTCGCCGCTTTCCAGCCGGAAAGAGATTGTCCTCTCCTCTCGCCGCACACCGCCGACCCGGAAAAGGCAGGCATCGCCCAGCGAGATCGACAGGACCGGTGCGGAAGGTTCCTTCTCGTCTTTGTCCTGGTGCAGGCCCATTTTTGCTTCGGGACCGTAATAATTGACGAGACAGGCCTCCGGCTGGATGTCGGTGCCGGAGGTTTCGTTCCAGATGTCGACGAGCATTTCGGGGATCGGCGGCCACGGCAGACCTGTGACCGGGTGCGTCGGCTGGTAGCGATAGCCACGTTCCTGGTCTGTCACCCAGCCGAGCGAGCCGCAATTGGTCATCCGCACCGACATCGGCTGTCCGCTTCTTGGCATGATCGGCGTGTAAAGTGGTGCCTGTGCCACAATTTCGCGAATTACCTCGACCAACGCCTCCTGCCGGTCGCGGTCGAGATAGCCGGGAATGTGGCGGACGCCCTTGGGAAAGACCAGCATTCTATTGCTGCCCGTTGATGACGGTTTCGGGCACCTGGTAGTTCTTGATCCACGCAGTCTGCGCCGCATCCATCGGACCGATAATGTCGTCGATGTGCACCCAATGACCCCTAACGAGACGGGCCAGCCCCAGAACCGTCAACCCGTCCATGTCATCCTCCTGGCCGGCAAAGGCCGTTGTTTCCGGATCGATCGGCTTGCCGCCGGGACGCTGCGGATCGGCCATGACGAAGGCCCAGTCGCCATCGGTGCGCATGGCCTGGATATTGAATTCGACCGGTCCACGCATCTGCGCTTCGATCGCCGGCCGGATCGCATCGAGGATTGCCACTCGTTCCGCCGAGCCCTTTGCGGGCTCGTGGATTTGACCGGCAAGCGCGAGCGCAGCCGATGTCAGTGACAGAAAAATGGCGATGATCAGCCTCGGCATGACGATTCCCTCCGGCGTGATTGTTATGTCGGGCGAGTGCCTTGGCAAAGGAATTTATTCAGAGGCTGATCAATGCCGTACCGGCCACCGCCAAGGCCGCACCCAGCCAGGCCGGCGGCGCAGGTGCCTTGCCGGTGCGCAGCCAGACCATCGGCAGGATCACCACCGGCGTCATCGACGACAAGGTCGAAACGATGCCGACATTGCCATGCGCCAGCGCTGCCATCAGCAGCGACATGCCGAGGCCCGTGCCGCAGACGGCTGCGGTGACGGCGAGCAGCAGCATTTTCGGCGAAAAATTGTAAGGCTGCTTCCAGGCTTGCAACGGCAGGAAGGCAAGGAGGGTGAAGACGATCGCGGCCAGTCCTGAACGAATCGCCATGGCGGTGAACGGCTCGGCGCCTGCCGCCATGGCCGGCCGCGCAAACAGGCTGCCGAGCGCCTGGCCGAGTGCGGTGACGACGCCCAGTGCGATGCCGAACCACGGTACTTTCTCACCGGACGTCACAGCGGGATCGCTGCGGCCCGGCAAGCCGATTGCCATGATGATGCCGGCGAGAACGAGGACGATGCCGCCGCCCTGGCGCAGGCTGATCGTTTCACCGAAGACGAAATAGCCGAGCGCCAGCGCGAAAGGCGAGGTGAGCGAGAAGAGCAGCGCGGTCCGCCGCGGGCCGATCGAGTAGATGGTGGCAAAATAAGTAGTGCTGGCGATGATGATGCCGAACAGGCTGGAGCAGGCGAGATAGCTCAGCGCTTCCCATGTGATCGTCCGCCAGCCGCCGAGAACCAGCGACACAGCCGCCGTCATCAGGAAAGCGGCGGTCAACTGCCAGCGCGCCAGGCGCAGCACATGAACACGCCCCCTGAGTTCACCGATCAGCATGCCGCTGGTCGCGATGCAGGTCGCCGCAGCAATGGCGAGGATTTCGGAAAGGAACATGCAGAGTCGTCGATCGAGAAGATGATTCGCTATCGCATGAAGCCAAACGGCCGGCAAGCGCTCCCGCCGGCCGGCTGACCTGTGATATCGCTGAATGCAACAGCTATTTTGCCCGATAGGCATCAGGGATGACGAATACTTCGTCGGCGCGACCGTAGCCGCCATCCTTGACCTCCTCGATCAGCACCATCGTGTGCGGTCGGGCGGCTTCGGTGAAATAATCGACCATCATCGCCGTGGCGCGATGAACCAGTTCTTCCTTCTGGGCCTTGTTGAGCGCGCCTTCCGGCGTCTTGATATTGACGAAGGGCATGATGTTTCCTTTCCTGTTTCAGCGGGTTGGATGGAGGAGTCCGGTGAAGCCGATCCGCTCCAGGAACTGGGCGCGGACGCGGTCGGGCCGGCCGCCATGGGCGGAGAGGTCGCGCATAGAGGCATAGACCTGGTGGCCAGCCCGGGCGAGTGCGCGGGCCATCATGGCGCCAAAACCGCTTGCAGCCCCGGTCACGAGAACGATCTTCTTTTCCATGACATTACCTCAGATCACACCGCCATTGGCGCGGATCGTTTGGCCATTGACCCAGCCGCCGTCGCGGCCGGCGAGGAAGGAGACAAGGCCGGCGATATCGTCCGGCTGGCCCAGGCGGCCGAGCGGGTTCATACCGGATATCGCCTTGACCTGTTCGTCGCTCTTGCCGTTGAGGAAGAGATCGGTCTCGACGGGACCGGGTGCCACGGCATTGACGGTGATGCGGCGCGAYCCGAGTTCCTTGGCGAGAATGTGGGTCATCGCTTCGACGCCGGCCTTGGTCGCGGCATAGACGCCGTAGGTCGGCTGGTAGAGGCCAACGACGCTCGAAGAGAAATTGATGATCCGGCCGCCTTCCCGCAGGCGCTTGGCACCTTCGCGCATGCCGCGGAACACGCCACCGAGATTGACGGCGACCTGGCGTTCGAAGGCGGCATCGTCGGTGTCTGCGATGCGGGACAGCTGCATCATGCCGGCATTGTTGACCAGCACGTCGGCACCGCCAAAAGTCTTCTCCGCGGCGTCGAACAGCGTGGCGATGCCATCTGCACTGCCGATGTCGGCGCCGACCGCGACGGCGCCGCCGCCTTTCGCCTCGATCTCGGCGACGACTTGATCGGCCGCGGCCTTGCCCGAGACATAGTTGACGATCACAGCAAAGCCGTCGGCGGCCAGGCGCTTGGCGATTGCGGCACCGATGCCCTTGGATGAGCCGGTGACGATGGCGGTATGTGTTTCAGTACCAGACATGATCTTGTCTCCTTGCTTCAATCTGATGAGACAAAGGTATTTGTTCACGTTGATATAGACAATCACAGGATATTTGACATCTGAATTCGGCTGTGGTGAACAATGGCATATGGACCGTCTTGACCGAATGCAGCTCTTCGTCCGCATCGTCGAACGCCGCAGTTTTGCGGCCGCCGCTGCGGATATGGCGCTGGCACGTTCCACCGCGACCGAAGTGATCAAGCAACTCGAAGCGCAGATCGGCGCACGCCTGCTCGAGCGGACGACACGGCATGTGAAGCCGACGCTCGATGGCGAGGCTTTTTACCGGCGCTGTCTGTCCATTCTTGCCGAAGTGGAAGAGGCCGAAAACATATTCCTCGATGCCCAGCCGCGTGGATTGCTCCGGATCGATGCGCATCCGCTCATGACCCGCACCTTCCTGCTGCCGCGGCTGCCGGAATTCCTGGAGCGACATCCACTGCTCGACCTGCATATCGGCCAGGGTGACCGGCTGGTGGATTTGGTGCGCGAGGGAGTCGATTGCGTGATCCGCGCCGGTGCGCTGGAGGACAGCGGCATGATCGCCCGCAAGCTCACCGATATCACGGAAATCACCTGTGCGAGCCCCAGCTATCTCGAAAAGCACGGCATGCCGACATCGCCGGACGGGCTTGAAGGACACCGAATGGTCGGCTTCATGTCGTCGCGTACAAGTGAAGTCATGCCGCTCGAATTCACCATCCGAGGCGAAACACGGCTCGTGCGCCTGCCGAGCCGAATCACCGTCAACAATTCGGATACGATGGCCGATCTCGCGCGGCTCGGCTTCGGCCTGATCCAGGCGCCGCGCTATCGGCTGGTCGAGGATTTGCGCGACGGATCGCTGATCGAGGTGTTACCGGACTATCCGCCAACGAAGACGCCACTATCGGCGCTTTACCCGCAAAACCGGCAATTGGCGCCGAGGCTCCGTGCCTTCCTGACATGGGCAGCGCAGATTTTCGCCGAGGCGGAGCTTTAGACGCTTCACAATCAGACGTGCAGCGTCAATCAAGGCGGATCAGAACATCACTTTTTCCAGAGGTTTGCGCGTCTTTTCAAACTGCAGCAGCGCTGCCTCCCGCTCGGCAATATAGTTGCGGGCATAAGGCACCGTGTCCTGGTGGCGGGCCAGCTGGATCTGGAACACAAAGAGCCGGTCATGGCGGAAGGCGACTTCCGAGACTGCGAGATAGAATTCCCACATGCGGAAAAACCGCTCGTCGTAGAGCGCGACCGCATCCGCCTTCCGGGCGACGAACCGTTCCCGCCATGCCCGGAGCGTATGAGCATAGTGCATGGGCAGGACTTCGATATCCTTGATCAGCAGTCCGGCTTTTTCGATCGCGGGCAGCACTTCGGCGATCGACGGCATATAGCCGCCAGGGAAGACGTATTTCTCGATGAACGGGTTGGTCGCGTAGTTCGGCCGCGTGCGGCCGATCGAGTGCAGCACCATGACGCCCTGCTTGTCGAGGATGGAGGCTATCTTGCTGAAGAAATGCCGGTAATTGCCGATGCCGACATGCTCGAACATGCCGACCGAGACGATGCGGTCGAAACGGCCCTCGAGGTCGCGATAGTCCCTGAGCTCGAAGCGGACCCGATTGTCAAGGCCGCGCGTCAAAGCACGGTTGCGCGCGACTTTGAGCTGTTCCTGGCTGAGCGTTATGCCTGTGACATCGACATCCGCCGCTTCGGCGAGATAAAGCGCCATGCCGCCCCAACCCGAGCCAATATCGAGAACATTCTTGCCGTCCTCCAGCAGCAGCTTGGCGGCGATGTGGCGCTTTTTGGCAAGCTGGGCTTCGGCAAGGCTGATGCCGGGCGGCTCGAAATAGGCGCAGGAATATTGCCAGTCTTCATCGAGAAAGAGGTCGAACAGCTTGGCGCTCAGATCGTAGTGATGCGAAACATTGTGAAGATTACGATTGATCGGCACGCGCGATCGGATCTGCGCTGCAGCGATGCGGGCCAGTCCGTGGGTGACCATCCTCAGCGTCGCGGCTTTCTTGATGCCGTTGCGACGCACCAGCGACAGGAAGTCGAAAATATTTCCTTCTTCGACGATGAAGCGGCCATCCATATACATTTCCCCGAGCCGTAGCGCCGGGTCGCGGCCGATCGCCCGCTCTGCTGCTGTGTCGGTGATGCGCACCACGATCGTGTCTTCCGAACCGTCGCCGAAAATGTGGGTTTCGCCGGAGGCTCTGATGAGCTTCAGCGAGCCCTTCCTCACGATTTTGGCGATCATTGCAGCGATATCCAAGGCCATGCTTCCCCCAAAGCCGATGATCCAGATATGTGGCTTCCACTTTCCATGGATGAAAAAGGGGCCAGCAGCTTTAACGTGCCCGAAAAGGGAGCCAAGGACAATCGCTATCGGCGACTATTCGTCATCCACCTTGCCGCGCGCCTTTTTCACATCTGACCTGCCGGCCTTGGCCTTGAGGCGCCGTTCCACGGAGCCGCGGGTGGGCTTGGTCGGACGGCGCGGCGGAGGCGGCGGCTGATTGGCTTCAAGGATCAATTCCCTGAGCCGTTCGCGCGCGTCCTCGCGATTGCGGTCCTGGGATCGGAATTTGGCGGCAAAGATGACAACCACGCCTTCCTTGGAAAGCTTACGGCCGAAGACACGGCGGGCATTGAGCCTGACGCGTTCGGGCAGCGATGGCGAATGCAGCAGATCGAAGCGGAGTTCGACGGCGGTGGCGACCTTGTTGACATTCTGGCCGCCCGGCCCGGACGCCAGGACGAAATTCTCCGTCAGTTCCCAGCCGGCAATGGCGATCGTGTCATCGATGTAGAGCGTGTCGGCGGCCATGAAAAACTCCTTGCCGCTTCCTTGCCATGAAAGGCTGCGGGCCGGAAGAGCACCGACAAGCAAAACCCGGCGTGGTCGGCGCCGGGTTTCACGTGAATCCATTCTACCATCTCGTTCGAGAGGCGGCCTCCCTCCGCCTCTCGAACGAAAGTCTGGACTATTCAGCCGCGATGCGCATGCCCGGCGCCGCGTCACGGACAGAGCCATCGACGTGGTTCTCGAACTTGGCGAAATTGGCGACGAACATGTCGACCAGCTTGCGGGCCTGAGCGTCGTAGGCAGCGCCGTCAACCCAGGTCGAGCGCGGGTCGAGGATCTTGGTCGAGACGCCCTCGACGGCAACCGGAACTTCGAAGCCGAAATTATGGTCGCGGCGGAAGATCGCATCGTTGAGCTTGCCGGACAGGGCTGCCGTCAGCAGCGCCCGCGTGGCCTTGATCGGCATGCGTGAACCGGTGCCATAGGCACCGCCGGTCCAGCCGGTATTGACCAGCCAGCAGGTGACGCCGTGCTTGGCAATCAACGCCTTGAGCAGATTGCCGTATTCCGCCGGATGACGCGGCATGAACGGGGCACCGAAGCAGGTCGAAAAGGTTGCTTCCGGCTCGGTCACGCCCTTTTCCGTGCCGGCAACCTTGGCGGTGTAGCCGGAGAGGAAGTGATACATGGCCTGGTCCGGCGTCAGCCGGGCGATCGGCGGCATGACGCCGAAGGCGTCAGCCGTCAGCATGATGATGGTTTTCGGATGATTGCCACGGCCGCTTGCCGATGCGTTCGGAATGAAATGCAGCGGGTAGGCGGCGCGGGTATTTTCCGTCAGCGAGTTGTCAAAAAAGTCCGGCAAGCGGTTGGCATCGAGCGGCACATTTTCCAGGACCGTGCCGAAACGTTCGGTCGTGGCATAGATCTCCGGCTCGGATTCGCGCGACAGTTTGATGGTCTTGGCATAGCAGCCGCCTTCGAAATTGAAGACACCCTGCTCGCCCCAGCCATGCTCGTCATCGCCGATCAGCGTGCGGTTGGGGTCGGCCGAGAGCGTCGTCTTGCCGGTGCCGGATAGGCCGAAGAACACCGCCGTGTCGCCGTCGGCGCCCATATTGGCCGAGCAGTGCATCGGCATGACGCTCTTGGGCGGCAGCAGATAATTAAGCGCGGTGAACACCGATTTCTTCATCTCGCCGGCATAGGAGGTGCCGCCGATCAGGATCAGGCCATTGGTGAAATCGCAGGCGATCACGGTCTCCGAGCGCGTGCCGTGACGTGCCGGATCCGACTTGAAGTCGGGCAGATCGATGATCGTCAGCTTCGGCACGAAGCTTTCGAGGTTTGACCGATCGGGCCGGATCAGAAGGTTGCGGATGAACAGCGAGTGCCAGGCAAATTCGGTGACCACACGGGTGGGCAGGGCATTTTCAGGGTCGGCGCCACCGATCAGGTCCTGCACATAGAGCGATTTGCCTTTGGCATGCGCCAGCATGTCGGCTTTGAGCGTCGCGAACTGCTCCGGCGACATGGCGCGGGTATTGTCCCACCAGATCTGGCTGTCGGTGTTTTCATCGCGAACGACGTGCTTATCCTTGGGCGAACGGCCGGTATGTTGGCCGGTCAAGGCCCGGAGAGCGCCATGAGCCGTGAGCACCGCTTCGCCGTTGCGGATCGCGTCCTCATAGAGTTCCGCCTCGGAATAGTTGTAGCGAACCGACACCAGATCGATGAATCCCTGCGCTTCCAATTTGAGATCCTGGTTCGTCATTCCGAGCTCCTCCATGGCGTGTTCCTTTCCCAATGAGATAGCCGATTTGTTGAGATAGACAGAAAAATTTTAAAAATACAAGCGTCTAAAATTGGATTAAGTTAATAGTATCAATGATTTAATCGATTTAAAAAATCAGATTTAATTTTAAATCGTTTGAATCAGAGACTTAACAGATACCGCTGCCACCCAATGTCGCAGGCAAACCGCGCCAGGCAAAAACAAAGTCCAAAAGGGTTTGCCACAATTTGTTCCACGTTTATACTCATGCATGCGCCGCTGACCTCTGCGCGGACATTCGAAAATGGAGACTTTCATGGCGACAATCGCCCTGGTCGACGACGACCGGAACATCCTGACCTCGGTATCGATTGCACTTGAAGCCGAAGGCTATAAGGTCGAAACCTATACGGATGGTGCCTCGGCGCTCGACGGATTGCTGCAGCGGCCGCCGCAGCTCGCCATCTTCGACATCAAGATGCCGCGCATGGACGGCATGGAGCTGTTGCGCCGGCTCCGGCAGAAATCCGACCTGCCGGTGATCTTCCTGACGTCCAAGGACGAGGAGATCGATGAGCTGTTCGGACTGAAGATGGGCGCCGACGATTTCATCACCAAGCCGTTTTCGCAGCGCCTGCTGGTCGAGCGCGTCAAGGCGGTCATGCGCCGCGTGGCGAGCCGCGAAGCGGCAGCGGCCGGCGGTGCCATGCCTGCCAAGCCCGGCGCGGTGCAGACGAAATCGCTGGAGCGCGGCCAGCTGGTCATGGACCAGGAACGCCACACCTGCACCTGGAAGGGCATACCGGTGACGCTGACGGTGACCGAGTTCCTTATCCTGCATGCACTGGCGCTTCGGCCGGGTGTGGTGAAAAGCCGCGACGCATTGATGGATGCAGCCTATGACGAACAGGTCTATGTTGACGACCGCACCATCGACAGCCACATCAAGCGGCTGAGGAAGAAGTTCAAGATGGCCGATGACGATTTCGACATGATCGAAACGCTTTATGGCGTCGGCTACAGGTTCCGCGAAAGCCCGGGTGCCTGACAATATCGGGCCTGATAGTATCGTGAGAGTGATTCATGCCGCCACCGCGGCAAAGGCAAGCACGCAATGACCACCGTTGCGGATGTGGAGAACATCAGGAAACAGGATCGTCCGGCCTTGGCGAAAGCCCGGGCGCGGCGGCGTTCGCGCTTCTATCGCGGCTTTGTCTATATCCGGCGGCTGTTTGGCCATGCGTTGTTTTCCAGCCTGACGCGGCAGATCCTGTTCTTCAATCTTGTCGCGCTGGTCGTGCTCGTTGGCGGCATCCTTTATCTCAACCAGTTCCGCGAAGGCCTGATCGATGCCAAGGTCGAAAGCCTGCTGACCCAGGGCGAGATCATCGCCGCCGCCGTGTCAGCTTCGGCACAGGTGGATACCAATTCGATCACCATAGACCCGCAGAAACTGCTCGAGTTGCAAGCAGGCCAGTCAATCACCCCGGTGCCGAGTGATGAGGACCTGGAATTTCCGATCGATCCGCAGAAGATCGCTCCGGTGCTCCGGCGGTTGATCTCGCCGACGCATACGCGGGCGCGCATCTTCGATCCCGACGGCAGTCTGATCCTCGATTCCCGCTTTCTCTATTCGCGCGGCCAGGTGCTGCGCTTCGACCTGCCGCCGGTCAGTGACGAAAAGCAGTTCAGCGACAAGTTCGCGGCCTGGTTCAACCGCCTGCTGCAGCCTTCCAACCTGCCGCTCTACAAGGAAAGCCCCGGCGGCGATGGCTTGATCTATCCGGAGGTCAAGAATGCCCTGACCGGCGTGCGCGGCGCCGTGGTACGCGTGACCGAAGGCGGTGAGTTGATCGTCTCCGTCGCCGTGCCGGTACAGCGCTTTCGCGCCGTGGTCGGCGTTCTCCTGCTCTCCACCCAGGCCGGCGACATCGACCAGATCGTGCATGGCGAGCGCCTGGCGATCATGCGGGTGTTTGGCGTCGCCACCATGGTCAATGTGATTCTGTCGCTGCTTCTGTCCTCCACCATTGCCAATCCGCTCAGGCGGCTGGCGGCGGCAGCGGTGCGGGTGCGGCGCGGCGTCAAGTCGCGCGAGGAAATCCCGGATTTTTCCTTCCGCCAGGACGAAATCGGCAATCTGTCGTCAGCCTTCCGCGACATGACCAATTCGCTCTATGACCGGATCGCCGCAATCGAAAGCTTCGCCGCCGATGTCAGTCACGAACTCAAGAACCCGCTGACCTCCCTCAGGAGCGCCGTCGAAACCTTGCCGCTGGCCAAGAGCGACGATTCGAAGAAGCGGCTSATGGATATCATCCAGCACGACGTGCGGCGTCTCGACCGGCTGATCTCCGACATTTCCGACGCCTCGCGACTGGATGCCGAACTGGCCCGCGCCGACGCCAAGAAACTCGAGATGGATAAATTGCTGGAGAGCCTGATCGATATTGCCAGCCAGGTGCGCTCCAAGAGCAAGAAGGTCAAGGTGATCTTCGATGTCGACCGCAAGAGTGCCGGAAAGACCGGGTTCGCGGTCACGGGCTATGAATCGCGCATCGGACAAATCATTACCAATCTGATCGAAAATGCCCGTTCTTTCGCGCCCGACCCGGGCGGGCTGATCGCCGTGAAGCTGCGCAAGGACGGTGGCAACTGCATTGTCGAAGTCAACGACAATGGTCCCGGCATCGAGGCCGAGAATATCGACCGCATCTTCGAGCGTTTCTATACCGATCGGCCCAATAGCGAAGATTTCGGCCAGAATTCCGGCCTCGGCCTGTCGATCAGCCGCCAGATCGCCGAGGCGCATGGCGGCACCCTAGTCGCCGAGAACATCGTCGATGCAGCGGGCCAGCGGATTGGCGCTCGCTTCGTGCTGACGCTGCCGGAGAAAGGCCAGGGCTGATGCCACGCCTTTTTCATGGCACCGCGCTCGTCATCGGCACGACTGGATTGATCCTCGTCGGCCCTTCCGGCAGCGGCAAATCGGGCCTCGCGGTCCGTTTGATGGCCGAGGCCAGGCGTTCGGGGCATTTTGCGGCGCTGGTCGCCGATGACCAGGTGTTCATCGACTGGGTGAATGGCCGCGCGATCGCCACCGCGCCCGAGACGATCAAAGGCATGATCGAGCTCTATGGCAGCGGCATCGGTAAAATGCCGACGACCGATCGCGCGATATTGCATCTTGCCCTGCAACCTGTGGCCGCTGATTCGGCGACCCGCATTCCGGAGGATGGCCGGCGATGGCCGCCGGGGGAGGCAGACACGCTTCCGCTCGCCTTCATCGACCGTGCCGTGACCGATCCTTTCGACCGGCTGACTGTCCTGATTTCAGGCTTTCCGATCGCCGGCTGTTTTCAACTTTGAAACAAATCGTTTCAAAATTTATAGGCAGGGACTTGAACTTCCGACTTTCCTTGCCAGAATGACCGCCGGACAGTGGACGGGGCACTGCAATTCGGTTAACAGCGCGCCCTTATATCCAGCGATGAGGAGCTGTACCGCGTATGATCGGACTGGTGCTTGTGACGCATGGGCGTCTGGCGGAGGAATTCCGCTCCGCGCTCGAACATGTGGTGGGCGCACAGAAGGCCATCGAAACGGTTTCCATCGGTCCCGAAGACGATATGGATGCGCGCCGCCAGGATATCGTCGATGCGGTCAGCAAGACGGATGACGGCAATGGCGTGATCATCCTCACCGACATGTTCGGCGGCACGCCCTCCAACCTGTCGATCTCGGCCATGTCGCGCGGCAATACCGAAGTGATCGCCGGCGTCAACCTGCCGATGCTGATCAAGCTGGCCGGCGTCAGAACCGAAAACAACATGCAGAAGGCGCTTTCGGAAGCGTCCGAAGCCGGACGGAAATATATCTATGTCGCCAGCCGCGTCCTGAGCGGTAAATGAGACCAGAGCGAGGCGCCCTGACCCGTATGACGCTGGAAAAAGAGCTCCTGATCATCAACAAACGTGGGCTGCACGCACGCGCCTCAGCCAAATTCGTCCAAACCGTCGAACCCTTCGATGCCGATATCACGGTGTCCAAGGACGGGATGACGGTGGGCGGCACCTCGATCATGGGCCTGATGATGCTGGCCGCCGGGCCTGGTTCGTCAATCATGGTCAGCGCCTCCGGCAACCAGGCGCATGAAGCGCTCACCACAATCGAGGCGCTGATCGCCGACAAGTTCGGCGAGGAGATGTGACGGCAGGGTCCCCTCGGTTACACCGCACTTCAGGCGGTGGCAGCGCTTAGGGTGATTGTTCCAGGCTCTCCGCTTTTCGGATGCGGCTTCACGACGATCTCTACGTCCTGCTCGAATGCGGTCAGCATTTGCATGAGGCGGCCCACAGACCATCCCCTGAATTGGCCCCGAAGGATATGCGAAAGGTCACCCTGACTGATGCCGATAAGCTTCGCAGCGGCGGTCTGAGTGAGTTTCCGGGCTTTGATAAGCCGATGAAGCACAATCACCACCTGTGACTTAAGAAGGGTCTCCTCCGCATCCGGGAGGCCCAAATCCGCAAATATATTGCCGCTGCTCGCCTCGATAGCTACCGGCTCTTTCTCGGTTGTCATGGCTCCCGTCCTCCTTTGTTACAGTGCTCGCGATAATGCTCTTCGGCGGCCCGCAGGCGTTGCTTGACGAGGTCGATGTCAGGTTTGGGGGTTTCAGCGCCCTTTTTCGCCTTTTTCTGAAAGACGTGAAGCACATAGACCGCTTCGGCAAAGCGAATCGTGTAAACGGCCCTATAGGTGTCACTGTTGTAATCTTTGACGATTTCCAGAACCGATCGCCCACCAAAACCTTTCAACGCCTTGGCATCGATGGGCTCCTCGCCACATTGAACTCGATGGATCGCATGGCCGAAATGCTGACGCACATCCTCCGGCAAGCCTCGAATGTCCTTCGCGGCGGAGCCAACGAAGAAACATGCTTTTTGCGGCACGGTCGGCGGAATCATGAGACGATTATGGATAAATACCCATAAATGTCAACCAAGGATGAAAGATAAGTGATCATGCCGTCCCACAAGGCGAAGGTCGCCGGGATCCCACAAGGCATGAATTCATTGTGGCAGCCTGGACGCCTCATAAACACATAAAGATTTCTTTATATCATTCTTGCCTTCTCTTCCGAACGCTGGTAAAGGGCTCGCATGCCAAATTCCGGCGGGTCTTCCGCCGCTTTCCCACGCGCGATCAATCGCGGCGTGTCATCTAGCTGGAGAACAAGCATGGCCAACGACTATCTGGTTGCCGATATTGCGCTCGCCGATTTCGGCCGCAAGGAACTCAACATCGCCGAAACCGAAATGCCCGGCCTGATGTCGGCCCGCGAAGAGTTCGGCAAGACTAAGCCGCTCAAGGGCGCACGCATCACCGGTTCGCTGCACATGACCATCCAGACCGGCGTGCTGATCGAGACGCTGGTGGCGCTCGGCGCCGAAGTCCGCTGGGCCTCGTGCAACATCTTCTCGACCCAGGACCACGCTGCTGCAGCGATCGCCGCCGCCGGCATCCCGGTCTTCGCCAAGAAGGGCGAGTCGCTGATCGAATACTGGACCTATACCGATCAGATCTTCCAATGGGCCGATGGCGGCGTCTCCAACATGATCCTCGACGATGGCGGCGACGCCACGATGTATATCCTGCTCGGCGCCCGCGCCGAAGCCGGCGAGAACGTGCTGGCGAATCCCGGCTCGGAAGAAGAGGAAGTGCTCTTCGCCCAGATCAAGAAGCGCCTGGCGGCTTCGCCGGGTTGGTTCACCAAGCAGCGCGATGCTCTCAAGGGTGTCACGGAGGAGACGACGACGGGCGTGCATCGCCTCTATCAGCTGCAGGAAAAGGGCCTGCTGCCCTTCCCGGCGATCAACGTCAATGACTCGGTCACCAAGTCGAAGTTCGACAACAAGTATGGCTGCAAGGAATCGCTGGTCGACGGCATCCGCCGTGGCACCGACGTGATGATGGCCGGCAAGGTCGCCGTGGTCTGCGGTTACGGCGATGTCGGCAAGGGTTCGGCCGCCTCACTGCGTGGCGCCGGCGCCCGCGTCAAGGTCACCGAAATCGATCCGATCTGCGCGCTGCAGGCGGCTATGGACGGCTTTGAAGTCGTCCGCCTCGAAGACGTCGTCTCCAGCGCCGACATCTTCATCACCGCCACCGGCAACAAGGACGTGATCCGCATCGAGCATATGCGCGAGATGAAGGACATGGCGATCGTCGGCAATATCGGCCACTTCGACAACGAGATCCAGGTTGCGGCTCTCAGGAACCTCAAGTGGAACAATGTCAAGCCGCAGGTCGACCTGATCGAGTTCCCCAAGGGCAACCGCATGATCCTGCTCTCGGAAGGCCGCCTGCTCAATCTGGGCAACGCCACCGGCCATCCGTCCTTCGTGATGAGCGCCTCTTTCACCAACCAGGTGCTGGGCCAGATCGAACTCTTCACCAATGACGGCAAGTACACGAATCAGGTCTATGTGCTGCCCAAGCACCTGGACGAGAAAGTCGCCCGTCTACACCTTGAAAAGCTTGGCGTAAGCCTCACCGAGCTTTCGGACGACCAGGCTGACTATATCAGCGTCGAAAAAGCCGGCCCGTTCAAGGCGGAACACTACCGCTATTGATTTTCTAAAAATCGACCTACTAAATCTGGTGGCCGTGTTGTTTATGACAGCACGGCCTCTTTTTTGATCCAATCACTTTGCGAAGAAAGTCTGGCATTGTATTGTTTTTGCACATGATTCGATTGTTGCTGATTTCGGCCAAAATGCGGCTGGCGGAAAAATAAGCTTCAATCCACCGGGCTGACGTATTTGTCGTCCAAGAAAGATCATGGGTTCCCGAATGATTCTGGGGCCCCCGCCGGACATGCGGCCGGCGGAAACCGCGATCCATGGATCGGGCTGCAGCAGGCAGCATGGCAGAAGACAGGGCAGACGGGGACTGGTCTAGATGGCGGAACACAACAAGGCATTGGTGCGACGTGGAAGGGCTCGGGAGCGGAAATCCCGATCGGGCCTCTCGCTGACGCTCAAGAAGGCCTTGTTCTCGGCAAGCGCCTTGATTCCAGCGGCGGCCGAAGCGGCGGAAGTCGTTCCAGGCCGCTTTTCCTCCGTCAACATCATGGGGATCGCTGCGGCCGCCGGGCTGGTGTCGGTCTCGCTGATCGCCGCCTTCGCGCTGATGCGCAAGCGCAACGTGATGGAAAGCGAGAATCGCCAGATCCGTACCGCGCTTTTCGATGCGCGCAGCAAGATTTCCCGCTACGAATCGCTGATCGCGGACAAGAACCGTCGCATCGTCATCTGGGACGGCCAATCGAGCCAGGCCGAATTCCTCGGCCAGTTGCCGCCGGAAACCGGCGCGCCGGCCAATGACCGCGATTTCCTTGCCTTCGGGCGCTGGCTGAAGCCGCGCTCTGCCGGCGACTTGGAAAGAGCCATCGACCAGTTGCGCAGTCATGCGACCAGTTTCGACATGGTGATCGAGACGAGCCGCGACGAAGTGCTGGAGGCACAAGGACGAGTGTCCGGCGGCCGCGCCTTCGTCCGCTTCGTGGCGCTCAACAATCTGCGCGCCGAACTGGCCGAGCTGCAGATCGAGCGCGAGCAGCTGAATAGCTCGATCCGCACCTTCCAATCGCTGCTCGACGCCATAGACATGCCAAGCTGGCAGCGCGACAAGCAGGGCGCGCTCACCTGGGTAAACGAAGCCTATGGCGAAGCGGTGTCCGCCGCCAGCCCCGAAGCCGTCCTCAAGGAAAGCCGCGAACTGCTGGAGACGGTGACGCGCGAAAAGATCAAGGCGATCGCTACACCCGATAACCCGTTCCGCGACAAGGTCGGCACGGTGGTGGCCGGGAGCCGTACCTTCTACGAAGTGGTCGACGTGCGCACGCCGAACGGCTCGGCCGGCATTGCCGTCGACGTCTCGCGCTCTGAAGCCATCCGCGACGAATTGCGCCGCACGATCAAGAGCCATGCCGAAACGCTCGATATGCTGGCGACGCCGGTGGCGATCTTCGACGAGCGGCAGAGCCTGCAATATTATAATCAGGCCTTCCGCCAGCTCTGGGACCTCGATATTCCCTTCCTCGAATCCTATCCGACCCATGGCGAGCTGCTCGACAAATTGCGCAACCAGGCCAAGCTGCCGGAGCAGCTCAACTGGCGGAACTGGAAGGAAAGCGTACTTTCCGTCTATCGCGCCATCGAGCCGCACAATGACCTCTGGCACCTGCCGAATGGACAGACCTTGCGTGTCTTTGCCACGGCCCGGCCGCAGGGCGGCGCCACCTGGGTGTTCGAGAACCTGACAGAGAAGGTCGATCTCGAAACCCGTTACAACACGCTGCTCAAGGTGCAGGGCGAAACCATCGATCATCTGGCCGAAGGCGTGGCGGTGTTCACCCCCGATGGCAAGGTCACGTTCTCCAACCCCGCTTTCCGGGCGCTCTGGGGCATTACGGCGGAAGAGGCTGCGCCTGGCACGCATATTCGCGCCATCGAGACAGCCTGCCTGCCGTCTTATGAGCAGCCGGACGGTTGGAAGACGTTCACGCGCATTATCACCAGCTTCGACGACCAGCGCGCCCAGGCATCCGGCAAACTGGAGCTCAAGACCAGGCTGGTGCTCGACTATGCAGTGATCCCGCTGCCGAACGCGCAGACCATGCTGACCTTCGTCAACGTCACTGACAGCGAACTCGCCGAACGGGCGCTGAAGGAGAAGAACGAGGCCCTGCAGAAGGCCGACGAGCTCAAGAACGCCTTCGTCCAGCACGTTTCCTACGAGCTGCGCTCGCCGCTGACCAATATTATCGGTTTCACCGATCTTCTGCGCACGCAGGGCATGGACCCGCTCACCAACCGGCAGCAGGAATATCTCGACCACATTTCCAATTCGTCTTCGGTGCTGCTGACGCTGGTCAACGACATTCTTGATCTTGCAACGGTCGACGCCGGCATTATGGAACTGCATTATTCCGATGTGACGATCAACGACCTGCTCGACGAGGTGGCGATGCAGATTGCCCATCGGCTGCAGGAAAACCAGGTGACGCTGAAGATCACCGCCGATCACGATCTCGGCGTCATCCTCGCCGACCACCAGCGGCTCAAGCAGATCTTCCTGAAACTGCTCGCCAATGCGGCCAATTTCGCCCCTGACGGCAGCGCCATAGGCCTCAAATGCTGGCGCGAAGGCAGCGATTTCCTATTCACGGTCTCCGATTCCGGCCCCGGCATGGCGCCGGACATGCTGGCAAAGATTTTCGATCGCTTCGAATCCGACAGCCGCGGCGGGCGCAAGTCGGGCGTGGGCCTCGGTCTTTCGATCGTCGAAAGCTTCGTCAACCTGCATCACGGCTCGATCGAGGTCGACAGCGCACCGGGCCTCGGCACGCGCGTCACCTGCCGCATCCCGACCGGCGTGTTGTCGGCATTGTATCAGGAGAAATCCGCCGGATGACGGATTTTTCTGTATATCTGGCGGATGATGCGGCAACCGCCGCATTCGGCGAAGACCTGGCACTGACCGTCAAACCGGGGGACTGCCTGGCGTTGTCGGGCGATCTCGGCGCCGGCAAGACGGCACTCAGCCGCGCATTGATTCGCGCACTCGCCAATGATGACGACCTTGAAGTTCCAAGTCCGACCTTCACGCTGGTTCAGAGCTACGAGCTGAGAACTCCGGTCAGCCATTTCGATCTCTACCGTCTGGCGGACGAGAGTGAACTGGTCGAACTGGGCCTGGAAGAATCACTCGAAAAGGGTGTCGCGCTGATCGAATGGCCTGATCGCGCCGGCGATTCGCTGCCGAAACAATCGGTGCAAATCTCGATCATTCACGAGAATGACGGCCGGCGACTGACACTTTCGACTGGAAACCAGCGCTTCGCCGATCGGCTGAAGCGGGTCATGGCGATCCGCCGATTCCTGGAAGACCGGGGTTATCATGGCGCCCATCGGCGCTTCCTGACAGGCGATTCATCGCTCCGGGCCTATGAACGCGTCCTGACTGCCGGCGGCGAGCCCTATGTGCTGATGGATTCGCCGGCGCGCTCCAACGGTCCGCCGATCCGCGACGGCAAGCCCTATTCCCAGCTCGTGCATCTGGCAGAGAATGTCAGACCGTTTATCGCGGTTGATAAATATTTGAAAGATATCGGCCTTTCGGCGCCCGCCATCTACGAGAGCGATATCGTCCAGGGCATTTTGCTGATCGAGGACCTCGGCAACGAAGGTGTGATCGATGCGGAAGGCAAACCGATTCGGGAGCGTTACGAAGAAGCGGTGCGCTGCCTGGCGGATTTCCACAAACTGCCGATGCCGGAACGATTGCCGATCGGCAATGGCGAAGACCATGTTTTGCCGAGCTTCGAGCGTTCGACGCTGAAATTCGAATGTGAAGTGCTGCTTGACTGGCATATCCCTTGGCGGCGCGGAGCGCCTGCAAGCGAGGCCGAACGCGCCGAATATCTCGATATCTGGGACCACTTGATCGATGAATTACAAAGCGTCGAGAAACAACTGGTTTTGCGTGACTACCATTCGCCGAATCTCATCTGGCTCAAGGAGCGAATGGATTTCGACCGGATCGGCATCATTGATTTCCAGGATGCGATCATCGGTCCATCCTCCTATGACGTCATGGCGCTCAGCCAGGACGCTCGGGCGACTGTGCCGCGGCCGCTGCGCGACCGGTTGATCGAGATCTATATGGATGCGCGCGAAAAAGCCGGGCCATTCGATCGCGACCTGTTCCTGAAATCCTATGCGATCATGTCGGCGCAGCGCGCCTGCCGCCTGAACGGCCTCTGGGTGCGGCTGATGAACCGCGATCATCTGCCCGGTTACATGCGCCATATGCCGCGCACGCTCTGGCATTTGACCATGTCTTTCGAACATCCGGTGACAGCCCCCTTGCGCGATTGGTGCAAGCGGGCTGGAATCCCGACAGCCGAATCACCGGAAACCTGAACATCCATGATTGAAAATGCGATGGTGCTGGCAGCGGGCCTCGGGACCCGTATGCGGCCAATTACCGATACGATCCCCAAGCCTCTGGTGAAGATCGCCGGCAAGCCGTTGATCGACTATGCGCTCGACCTGCTGAAGGAAGCCGGATCCAGCCGCGCCGTGGTCAATGTGCATTATCTCGCGGATCAAATGCTCGCCCATCTCCAGCATTATCCGGGTCTGGACATCCTGATTTCGGACGAGACCGCCCTACTCCTGAATTCCGGCGGCGGGCTTGCCAAAGGCCTGAAACTGCTGCCGAAAGAACCGGCCTTCGTGATGAATTCCGATCTCTTCTGGATCGGTGAAAGACCTGGCTGCGAGAGCAATTTG
Organism: Rhizobium sp. P2_G2; assembly: GCF_056403555.1. Taxonomy (NCBI): domain Bacteria; kingdom Pseudomonadati; phylum Pseudomonadota; class Alphaproteobacteria; order Hyphomicrobiales; family Rhizobiaceae; genus Rhizobium; species Rhizobium sp. P2_G2. Next base: position 155,694 of record NZ_JBFUFF010000007.1, on the reverse strand, counting down.
CGGCGACTGGCGAAACTCTTCGAGTCCGCGCCGATGGATATGGCCATGCTCTGCGTCCGGCTCGAGGACACGACCGGCCATGACGGCAAGATCGATTTCTCGCTGCTGGACGATGGCCGACTGGTGCGCTACCGGCCCGATGCGCGACAGGGCGTGATCTATGCCGGCGCGATCGTCGTCGATCCGGCCATGTTCGACGACGCGCCGGAGGGACCGTTCAATCTCAACATCTACTTCGACAAGGCGATTGCCGCTGGCCGGCTTTTCGGCATGATTCTCGACGGCCATTGGGTGACGGCCGGCACGCCGGAAGCGATCGGTGCCGCCGAGGACGCGGTCGAACGCTATTCGGAAAGGGTATAGAAAATGTCCGGCGGCCGCGTCTTCACCATCCCGCCCGGCGCGCCCTTCCTCAAAACCCTGGCGCGGTCACTGGCGGACGGATTGTTGATCCCGAGCTTCCGGCTGACGCCGGATAATCCGATGAGTTTGGCACGCGCGACGATCTACGTGCCGACACGGCGCGCGGCGCGGGCGCTGCGTTCCGAATTCGTCGACCTGATGGATGGCCGCTCCGCCATTCTGCCGGTCATCCGGCCGCTTGGCGAAATCGACGATGATGCCGGCTATTTCGACGAAATCCCCGATAGCAATCTCGACCTGCTGCCGCCGGTCTCGCCGCTGACGCGGCTGATCGAGCTGGCGCGGCTGATCCTCATCTGGCGCAATCGGCTGCCGGACATGCTGCGCGACATCCACAATGATTCGCCGCTGGTGGCGCCGGCCAGCCCCGCCGATGCGATCTGGCTGGCGAAGGCGCTGGCCGAATTGATCGATCAGGTCGAAACCGAGGAAACCGGTTGGGAGGGGCTCGACAGGATCGAGCTCGGCGACCGGGCACTCTGGTGGCAGCTGACCGGCGAATTCCTGAAAATCGCCAGCGCCTACTGGCCGTCGCGTCTGGCGGAGCTCAACCGCTCCTCGCCAGCGCTGCGTCGCGGCGAGGCGATCCGTGCCGAAGCCCGCCGTTATGCGCGTGAGCGGACGCCGCATCCGGTCATCGTTGCCGGCTCGACCGGATCGATCCCCGCCACCGCCGACCTGATTTCGGCCATCCACGATCTCGAATGCGGTGTCGTGGTACTGCCTGGCCTCGACCAGACGATGAGTGACGCTCATTGGCAGCTTGCCGGCGCCATCCAATCCGATGGCACGACCAGCACCGACCCTGCCAGCCGCAGCCATCCGCAATATGGCGTTTACCATCTGCTGCAGAAGCTTCGTACGTTGCGGCGCGATGTCATTCCACTCATTGACGAACCACGGGAATTGCAGGCGCGGGGCGCCGCCGTCTCACAGGCCTTTACGCCGGCCGAAGCCGACGTCAATCATCGCCAGTGGCGTGAAGACGGAACCAAAGGCGATGCGACGCGACTGCAGGACGCCTTTGCAGACATCGCTCTGATCGAGGCCACCAATGAGCGCGAGGAGGCGCTTTCCATCGCCATCGCGCTTAAGCTCGCACTGACCGGCAATGACCAGGCGCAGGCAGCGTTGGTGACGCCGGATCGCGATCTGGCGCGCCGCGTGACGGCCGAGCTCAAGCGTTTCGGCATCGAAGCGGACGATTCGGCCGGCACGCCACTGATCTCTTCGCATCACGGCGCGCTCGTCCAGCTCCTGCTCGAATGCGTTCTGCGGCCCGGCGATCCAGTGGCACTGATCGGTCTATTGAAACATCCGCTGATCCGGCTCGGCCGCAGCCGCACCATTCTGGAAGGCGCGGTCAACCGGCTGGAAATGCTGACCATGCGTGGCGGCACAACGCTCGCCAATCCCTCGCAATTGACGCCGTTGATCGGCATTGCGATCGCGGAATTGCAGGAGAACAGGCACAAAAAGCAGTGGCAGGCGCATCTCGTCGTGCTCGATCACCTCGATGAGCTGACGCAGCTGGGTGCCACGATCGAGAAGGCAGTCGAACCGCTGGCGGCACTGCTGGCCCGCTCCGAAGACGGGCGTTCCTCCAGCCGCTTGTCCCTGAACCAGTGGGCGGAGGCGACCGGCCGGGTGCTGGAAAGTTTTTGCGCCGACGAGAGCGGCGATCTCGGCAGTCTCTGGGGCTGCGATGCCGGTCTGGCCCTTGCCAACCTGTTGCGCGACCTGATCGACACCGGCGATACGCTGGAAGCGGATGGGCCGCAATGGATCGATGCGATGACGGCGCTGATTGCCGGCATTGGCATCAGGCCGAAATCGGTCGACCATCCGCGCGTGATGATCTGGGGCACGCTGGAGGCGCGGCTGCAGAGTGTCGATACACTGGTTCTCGGTGGCTTGAACGAAGGTGTCTGGCCAGGTCAGACCGCCAACAATCCCTTCCTGTCGCGGGCGATGAAGACTGAGATCGGCATGGAGCCGCCGGAGCGACGTATCGGCCAGGCGGCCCATGATTTCGTCATGGGCCTCGGCACGAAGAAGCTGGTGCTGACGCGCGCGGTGCGGCAGGGCGGCGCGCCGTCGGTCGCCTCACGGTTTTTGCAGCGGCTGCTGTCGGTCGCCGGCGACGACTTCGGCAGGGTCATGATTGCCGCGGGCGATCGTTACAAGGAGATTGCCGGCACGATCGACCTCGGGCAAGACCAGCCGTTTTCGCCGCGACCCGCGCCGACGCCTGACGCCAGTCTGCAGCCCAAGGGTTATTCCTTCAGCGAGGCCGGGCGGCTGCGGCGCGATCCCTATGCGATCTATGCGCGACGGGTCCTCAAGCTCGATCCGATGGATCCGTTCAACCAGGATCCGGGGGCACTGGAGCGGGGCAACATCTACCACGCAGTGGTCGAGCAGTTCACACGCGAGGGCATCGATCCCCGCGCCCCAAATGCTTTCGTCGCGATCCAGGAAATTGCCCAGGACGTCTTCGACCAGGCGCAGTTGCCGCTGCATATCGATGCCATCTGGAGGCCGCGCTTCATGGACGTGGCGCGCGAATTCCTGACATATGAGGCGGCGCGGCGATCCGATATTATCAGCACTTCTGTCGAAATCGATGCGCGGATGGAAATGCCGGGGCTGACGGTCTCCGGCCGTGCCGACCGCATCGATATCCGCAAGGACGGCAAGGCGGATATCATCGATTACAAGACCGGGCTTTCGCCGTCGGTGAAGGAGGCAAGGTCGCTTCTCGATCCGCAGCTGTCGCTGGAGGCTGCCGCGCTCAGGGCCGGCGCTTTCAAAGGGTTGAAGGCGCTGGATACGGAAAACCTGATCTATGTGCGGTTGCGTCCCGGGCGAAATTTCAAGGCGGAGCCGGTCAACAACGACAAATCCCAACGCACCAGACCAGAGGATCGCAAATCGGCGGAGGATCTGGCCACCGAATCAATCACCCAGCTTGCCAAACTCACCGAAGCCCTGAAAACCGGCCGGGCCGGTTTCAAGTCGCGAGTCGCCCCCTTCCGCGACCGCGACTATGGCGGCGACTACGACCATCTTGCCCGCGTCGCCGAATGGTCCGCGGCGGATAGCGAGGAGGAGGCCGGCGATGAATGACACCATTCGCGACAGGCCAGCGCTGACCGCGCTGGACGAAACCACCCGGCGTCAGCGTCTTGCGTCTGGTCCTTCGCGCTCGGTCTGGGTGTCTGCCAATGCCGGGTCCGGCAAGACGCATGTGCTGACTCAGCGCGTCATCCGCCTGATGCTCGCCGGCACACGGCCATCCTCGATCCTCTGTCTCACCTATACCAAGGCAGCGGCCTCGGAAATGTCCAACCGGGTGTTCGAGCGGCTGTCGCACTGGACCTCGCTTGATGACGCGGCGCTGGCTGAGGAAATCTCCGAGATGGAAGGTGCCCGGCCGGACCGGATCAAGCTCGGCGAGGCGCGAAAACTGTTTGCCCGGGCGCTCGAATCGCCGGGCGGGTTGAAGATCCAGACAATCCACGCCTTCTGCGAAGCGCTGCTGCACCAGTTTCCACTGGAGGCCAATGTCGCCGGTCATTTCAGCGTCCTCGACGACAAGGCCGCTTCGAGCCTGCTCTCCGAGGCTCGCCGCATCCTGTTGACCGCCACGCAGGCGAAAAACAATCCTGCGCTGGCGAAAGCCTTCTACGACGTGCTCGGCATTGCCGATGAAAGCGGTCTCAATCGCTTGCTCAGCGATGTCATCAGCCAACGCACGGCGATCCGCCGCTTTCTTGCCTTTGCCGCGCCGCGCGGCGGCTTTGCGACAGCACTGGCCCAGTCGCTGGGGTTGAAGGGTGGCCAGACGCTCGAGGATATCGCCCGAAAAGCCTGGCCGCTGCCGGGCCTGGGGGCAGGTCAGGTACAGGATTATCTGGCGCTCGCCAATTCCACCGGTGGCGTCAAGGTGCAGGAAACGGCTTACAAGCTCAACCTCGCTGTGCATGAAAACGAACCGGTAAGCAGGCTGGAATTGTTGCGCTCCACTTTCCTGAAACAGGACGAGACGCCCTATGCCGATGCCAGCTTTTCAAGCGCGGCGATGCGCAAGGTCAACCCCGGTCTTTGCGATCGTGTCGCGGGTCTGCGCGACTTTATTCAGACGGTCTGGCAGGAATACAAGACATTTCGGATGTACGAGGCGACCGTCAGCGCGCTGACACTGGCCGAGCAGTTGATCGACAATTACGAACAGCTGAAGAAGGAACGCAGCTTCCTCGATTTCGAGGATTTCATTACCCGCACCGAGTCGCTGCTGAAGAAAGAGGACATCGGCCCTTGGGTGCACTATAAGCTCGACCAAGGCATTGACCATATCCTTGTCGACGAAGCGCAGGATACCAGCCCGACACAATGGCAAATTATCAACTCGCTTAGTGACGAGTTTTTTGCCGGCGCTGGTATGAGGCTGCTGACCCGAACCATGTTCGTCGTTGGCGACGAAAAGCAATCAATCTATTCATTTCAAGGCGCCCGACCTGAAAGATTCGCGCTCGAACGCCGCGCCACAGGAGAGCGTGCCAAGACAGGTGGCCAGGAATTTGAGCCGGTCAGCCTCTACGTTTCCTTCCGTTCCACCGAGGATGTGCTGACCGCCGTCGACAAGGTGTTCGAGAACCCCGACAATGCCCGCGGGCTGAGTTTTGAGCAGGAGGCGGTGGTGCACGAAACCAGCCGCCAGGGTCAGGCCGGTACAGTCGACATATGGGAGACGATCGCCGACGAGACGGAAACCGAGGAGGACGAGGACTGGCTGGCGCCGTTCGACCGGCTGCCCGAACAATCTTCCGCTGTGCGGCTGGCGCAGCGCATGGCTGCGTCTATTCAGGAAATGATCGGAAAGGCGACACTGAACACGCGAAAGGGACCGCGTGCCATCGTTGCCGGCGACATTCTTGTGCTGGTGCGCAAGCGTGACAGCTTTGCCGCGGCTCTGGCGCGCGAGCTGAAGAGCCGCCGCAATATTCCCGTTGCCGGCACCGACCGGCTGGTTCTGGCGAACCACATCGCCGTGCGCGACCTGATGTCGCTCGGCCGGTTCATTCTCCTGGTCGAGGATGACCTGTCGCTGGCGGAACTGGTGAAATCGCCGCTCTTCAATCTCGACGAAGACCGCCTTTTCGAGCTCTGCGCCAATCGGAACGCGTCCGAAAGCGTCTGGCAGAAGCTGAACCGGCTGGCAGGGACTGATCCTGTCTGGAGCTCGATGCGCGACGTGCTGGAGCGCTGGCGCCGGTCGGCATGGACGCTTCGAGTCTATGATTTCTATGCCACTTTGCTTGGCGCCGACGGTGGGCGGGCGAAATTCCTGGCTCGTTTCGGCAGCGAAGTGAGCGATGTGCTCGACGAATTCCTCAATTTCGCCCTCGATCACGAGCAGGCCGGCCTGCCGGGGCTGGCCGCCTTTATCGCCACGCTGGAACAGGATTCGCCGGAGATCAAACGCGAGCAGGACAAAGGCCGCAACGAAGTGCGGATCATGACCGTGCACGCCTCCAAGGGTCTGGAAGCGCCGGTGGTTTTCCTCGTCGACGGCAGTTCGAAACCGTTCGACAAGACGCTGCTGTCGAAGCTGCGGCTGATCGAGGATACCCGCGTGCCGGTGGCGATTCCTGTCTGGTATCCCGGCAAGGATTTTCTCAATCCGACGATCAGCGCCGATGACCTGCGTCTGGAACAAGCGGCCGAGGAAGAATATCGTCGGCTGCTCTATGTCGGCATGACACGCGCCTCGGACCGGCTGATTCTCTGCAGCTTCCGCAAGAAGCGCGATGTCGATGGCACCTGGGCGAAGATGACAGCCGCAGCGCTGAGCGGCGACGGTGCACGCTGCACGGAGGTGACGTTCCGAGCCGGTGCATTGGAATGGCAGGGCTGGAAATGGCGGCACAGCCCGGAAAGCGAGAACGTGGCGGCCGCCCCGGTCGAGGCTGTCGAGCGGAGCCAGGCGGAGCCTCCCGCAGCACTATTTTCACCGCTGCCGGCCCAGAGGCACCTGCCGAGGCCGCTTGCACCGTCCGGGGCGCATGTGATCATTGACGAGCAGGAGGGCGAGACAATCGTTCCATCCGCCCTGTTCGCCGAGAAGCAGCCGGCGGGACATGCGCAGATTCGCGGCAAACTTATCCATCGCCTCTTGCAGACGTTGACAGAGTTCGCACCGGAAGACCGAGCGGCGGCGGCAGAACGCTATTTGGCGCGCGCCGTGCCGCATTGGTCCGAGAGCGAGCAGCGGACTTTAGCCAACCGCGTGCTTGCGATCCTTGAGGAGCCGCAGTTTGCCGTCCTGCATGGCGAGAACTCACAGGCAGAAGTGTCGATCATGGGAATGATTCATATCGGCGGCCGTGACTATGCGGTCTCCGGCCGTATCGACCGGATGGGTGTGGATGGAGACGACGTCTTCATCCTCGATTACAAGACCAATCTGGTGCCGCCGGCGACCGCTGACGACATCCCCTTCGCGCATCGGGCGCAGCTGGCGCTCTATCGCGAGGTTTTAAAACCTATTTTTCCAGGCAAAACCGTGCATTGCCTGCTGATCTACACCGAGGGGCCACATCTTTATTCTTTGGGCGAAGCGGAACTTGGAAAAGCCCTGCTTGCTATTTCAAGCCAATGATTTACCCATTGAATATCAAGCGGCACATACACACATATTGTTGCAAGTTAGAGGCGGGCGGTGCCCGCATAGAAGGAGAGCATCATGGCAACCGTGAAAGTCGACACCAACAATTTCCAGACAGAAGTCCTCAATTCGGCCGAACCCGTGGTCGTTGATTTCTGGGCGGAATGGTGCGGCCCCTGTAAGATGATTGCTCCGGCTCTGGAAGAGATCGCCAATGAGATGAACGGCAAGGTGAAGATCGCCAAGCTCAATATCGACGACAATCCGGAGCTCGCTGCCCAGTTCGGTGTGCGCTCCATCCCGACGCTCGCGATCTTTAAGAACGGTCAGGTCGCCGACATCAAGGTCGGCGCTGCGCCGAAGACCGCGCTCAACGCCTGGATCAACGGCGCTGCCTGATTCACGTGAAACAATTCTGTGGAAAAGCTCGGTCATTGGCCGGGCTTTTTTATTGAAGGTTAACGGGAACCGGGATGGCCGCTATTCCGGCAGCGTTCCATTCTCTTCCAAAATATTACCGGCGAAATAAAGCGATCCACCAATGAGGATGCGCGGTGGCCGTTCATTTTCCTCGATCTCTGCGGAAATGTCGCTCAGCGCTGCGGCGGCGGATGCAGCCGGTGCGGCAACAAGACCGACTTCTGCCGCATCGCTCGCCAGCGCCACAGGGTCAAGGCCTGAATCCGAATTGCGGATCGCCACCGTAAAGACCTTTCGCGCCACCCCCTGGAAGGCCTCGAAGTAGCCTTTTGGATCCTTGGTATTGATCATGCCGGTGATCAGATAGAGCGGCCGCGGGTCACGCTCCTCAAATGCCACCATCGCCTCTGCCACGGCGCGGCCGCCATGCGGGTTATGGCCGCCGTCGAGCCAGACTTCGGCGCCCACCGGCGCGAATGGCATGAGATCGCCGGTCTTCAGGCGCTGCAAGCGGGCCGGCCAGGAAACATTCTTCATCGCGCGCGCGACGATGTCGGTCGTCAGTCTGAAGCCAGCGCTCTTGATCGCGCGGATTGCGGCGGCGGCGTTGGCATGCTGATGCCGTCCGGGCAGCGCCGGAAGCGGCAGATCCATAAGCCCGTCCTGATCCTGATAGACCAGCCGGCCATTTTCCTCATAGGCCAGGTAATCCTGGCCATAGACTTGCAGCCGGCTTCCTGCCTTCTCGGCCGTTTCGACCAGCAGGTCCAGCGCCGCCTGCTCTTCCTGGCGACCGACGACGACCGGGCGCCCCTTTTTGATGATACCGGCCTTGGCCTTGGCGATATCGGTGATCGTTTCGCCGAGCCAGGCCTGGTGATCATAGGCAATCGGCATGATCAGCGAAACGGCAGGATCGGTGATGACATTGGTGGCGTCGAACTCGCCACCCAGCCCGACTTCGACGATCGCGGCATCGGCCGGATGTTCCGAAAACAGAATGAACAGTACCGCCGTCAGGATCTCGAAAACCGTGATCGACTGCCCGGCATTGGCCTTTTCGGCGCGCAGCACCGCATCGCACAGTTCGTCGTCGCTGACCAGCCGGCCGCTGCCATCAGGCACACCGATGCGGTAGCGCTCGTGCCAGCGCACCAGATGCGGCGAGGTATGGACATGGGCGGAAAGGCCGGAAGCTTCGATCAATGCGCGGCTGAAAGCCGTCGCGGAACCCTTGCCGTTGGTGCCGGCGACATGGATGATCGGCGGCATTCGGTCCTGCGGTCGACCGAGGTCTTCCAGCAGACGGACAATCCGGTCGAGCGACAGATCGAAACCGCGCGGATAGATGCCGAGCAGCCGCTCGATCTCCTGTTCGGCGCGGCTGGGCACGGAATTCGACATGCTTTCGTCCGATTATTCGGCAGCCAGGGCTAGGACCGGCTTGCCCGCTTCGAAGCCCTCTTCCAAATCCTGCTCGACACCCGCGCCCGGCAAGCCGGTCATCATGCGGGTGAGGCGGGCAAGCGTGCCGGGAATGTCGTGGCGCTTGATGACCATGTCGACCATGCCGTGTTCCAGCAGATATTCAGAGGTCTGGAAGCCATCCGGCAGCTTTTCGCGGATCGTCTGTTCGATGACGCGTTTGCCGGCAAAGCAGATTTCAGCGCCTGGTTCGGCGAGATGCACGTCACCCAGCATCGCATAGGAAGCGGTGACGCCGCCGGTGGTCGGGTTGGTGAGCACGACGAAATAGGGAAGGCCGGCTTCCTTCAGCATTTCCACGGCAACGGTGGTGCGCGGCAATTGCATCAGCGACAGGATGCCTTCCTGCATGCGGGCTCCGCCGGAAGCCGGGAAAATCACCAGCGGACAACGTTCCTGGATGGCGCGCTCGAAAGCCTTGATGATCGCTTCGCCGGCGGCCATGCCGAGCGAGCCGCCCATGAAGGCGAATTCGTGGATCACGGCGACCATCTTGACGCCGCGCACCTGGCCGAGGCCGGCGAGGATCGTGTCTTCCTGGCTGGTCTTGGTGCGGCCGTCCTTCAGCCGGTCGGCATAGCGCTTGGAATCGCGGAAACGAAGCGGGTCCTGCGCCACTTTCGGCTGCGGCAGGGCTTCGTAGATACCATCATCGAAAAGATCGGCCATGCGATCCTTGGCCGGCATCTTCATGTGATAGCCGGAGCCGGGAATGACATATTTGTTGGCTTCCAGCTCCTTGTGGAAGACCATTTCCCCGGTTTCGGGGCACTTGATCCAGAGGTTCTCCGGAGTCTCGACCGCAGGACGTCCGAGCATCGAGCTGATCTTCGGCCGGACGAAATTGGTAATCCAGTTCATGGCAGTGAACTCCTTTTCCGGATCATATGGCGATATTATTCGGCGGCCGCAAGGCGAGCGCTGCGGACACCGGATGATAGGCCGTTAACGAAGGCGACGACCGCCTGCACCGTATCTGCGCTGGCATGACCGTCTTTATCGAGCGAAGTGGCAACCTGATTGACGATAGCGGTACCGACGACGACGCCATCGGCGGCCGCGCCGATCAGGCGGGCATGTTCAGCTGTCTTAACGCCGAAGCCGACACAGACCGGCAGGTCGGTGTGACCCTTGATGCGACGGACAGCGGAAGCGATCTTCGACGGATCGGGCAAAGCCGAGCCGGTGATGCCGGTCATCGACACATAATACACGAAGCCAGATGTGTTCGAGAGCACCTTGGGCAGGCGGCGATCGTCTGTGGTCGGGGTCGCCAGGCGGATGAAATTGATGCCTTTGGCCAGCGCCGGGATGCAGAGTTCGTCATCCATCTCGGCCGGCAGATCGACGATGATCAGGCCGTCAATGCCGGCTTCGACCGCCTCGTCGAGGAATTTGTCGACGCCGTGGACATAGATCGGATTGTAATAACCCATCATCACCAGCGGCGTGGTCTGGTCGGCCTTACGGAATTCGCGGGCCATATCCAGCGTTTTCACCAGGGTCTGGCCAGCCTTGAGCGCCCGCTGGCCGGCCATCTGGATCGCCGGGCCGTCGGCCATCGGGTCGGAGAAGGGTGCGCCGAGCTCGATAATGTCGGCGCCGGCGCCCGGAAGCGCCTTCATGATCGCCAAAGACGTTTCATAATCAGGGTCGCCGGCCATGAAATATGTGACCAGGGCCGGACGGCCTTCGGCCTTCAGATCGGCGAATTTCTTGTCCATGCGTGCAGTCATTCTCAGAGCCCCATTCCCAGAATCTTGCCGACGGTAAAGATGTCCTTGTCGCCGCGACCGGAGAGGTTCATCAGGATGATCTGGTCTTTATCCATTTTCGGTGCACGTTTGATCACTTCGGCAATAGCATGGCTCGGTTCCAGCGCCGGAATGATACCTTCGAGCTTGGTGAGCAATTGGAAGGCTTCAAGCGCCTCGGTGTCCATGATCGGCACATATTCGGCGCGGCCGATATCATGCAGCCAGGCATGTTCCGGACCGATGCCCGGATAGTCGAGGCCGGCGGAGATCGAATGGCCTTCGAGGATCTGGCCGTCGTCGTTCTGCAGGAGATAGGTGCGGTTGCCATGCAGCACGCCGGGCGAACCGGCAGTGATCGAAGCACAGTGCTCGACACCCTGGAGGCCGTGGCCGCCCGCTTCGACGCCGACGATCTTGACGCTGTCGTCATCGAGGAACGGATGGAAAATGCCGATGGCATTGGAGCCGCCGCCGACAGCCGCAATCACCATATCGGGCAGCTTGCCCTCGGCTTCCAAAAGCTGCGCCTTGGCCTCGGTGCCGATCACCGACTGGAAGTCACGCACCATTTCCGGATAGGGATGCGGGCCGGCCGCGGTGCCGATCAGGTAATAGGTGTCGTCGACATTGGTGACCCAGTCGCGCAACGCCTCGTTCATCGCGTCTTTGAGCGTGCCGTTGCCGGCCGTGACCGGCACGACCTCTGCCCCGAGCAGTTTCATGCGGAAGACGTTCGGTGACTGACGCTCGACATCGGTGGCGCCCATATAGACGACGCAAGGGTAGCCGAAGCGCGCGCAAACAGTGGCCGAGGCCACACCGTGCTGGCCGGCGCCGGTTTCGGCGATGATGCGCGTCTTGCCCATCCGCTTGGCCAGCAGGATCTGGCCGATGCAATTGTTGATCTTGTGCGAACCGGTGTGGTTCAGCTCTTCGCGCTTGAAATAGATTTTCGCGCCGCCGAGGTGCTGGGTCAGGCGTTCGGCATAATAGAGCGGGCTCGGGCGGCCGATATAGTGGGCGCCAAGCGACTTCAGTTCGGCCTGGAATTCCGGGTCGGTCTTGGCCTTTTCCCATTCCGCCTGCAGATCGAGGATTAGCGGCATCAGCGTCTCGGCGACGAAACGGCCGCCGAAAATCCCGAACCGGCCGTCTTCATCGGGACCGGTTCGAAGTGTATTGGGTTTGAAGGCCTCGTTCACTGATGTCTCCCTAGGCCGCCTGCATTGCCTGGCGCACGGCGGCGAAAAATGCGTCGATCATGTTCAAATCCTTGACGCCCGGGCTCGACTCCAGGCCGGAGGAGGCGTCGATGCCCCGCGGGCGGGCGATGCGCAGTGCTTCGCCGATATTGTCCTTGTTGAGCCCGCCGGACAAAAAATAGTCGATGGACGGGTCGAGGCCGACCAACAGGTTCCAGTCGAAGGACACGCCATTGCCACCTGGAAGTTCTGAATTCTTCGGCGGTTTGGCATCGAACAGGAACCGATTGGCAATCCCGTCATAGGGCTCGATCTTCCGGAGATCGTCGGCAGTCTGGATCGACAGTGCCTTGATCACCGGCAGGCCGGTCACGGCCTTGAGGTTGAGAATGCGCTCGGGCGTTTCCCTGCCGTGCAGCTGCAGCATATCGGGGCGAAGGAGATCGATGATCTCGTCGAGATCATCGGGGTCAGCATCGACGGTAACGGAGACGATCTTGGCCTTGCCGCGCACGCGGTCGGCCAGCCGGCCGGCATCGGCGGGCTCGATATAGCGAGGGCTCTTTTCAAAGAAGATGAAGCCGATATGCGTGGCCCCGAGCGCCACCGCGCGATCGACCGCTTCCTCGGTCTTCAGCCCGCAGATTTTGATATCGAGTGTCATTTGGCCCAAGTCGCACGAAATGCCTGCGAAGTCGAGTGTTTTTGCGCCGCAAATGCGCTGACATTACGTCAGTTTCAGCTTCCGAAGTCATGGACGTGAAGCAACGCGCCGTTCCTCTTCAACCAATGCTTGGCTTCGAGCGATTGCGGGCAGAGTTTTTCGCAGATCGCCCAGAACCTGTCAGAATGGTTCATTTCGGCAAGATGGGCCACTTCGTGAGCCGCGAGATAGTCGATCACATAGGGGGGCGCCATGACGATGCGCCAGGAAAAGCTCAGGTTTCCGTCATGGGAACAGGAGCCCCAGCGGCTCTTGGTGTCCTTGAGGGTGATCGAACTGACCTTTTTGCCGATCGCGCCAGCATGGGCCGCAGAGCGTTCAGCGAGGTCCTTGCGTGCCTCCGCCTTGAGAAAATCCTTAAGGCGGCGGGAAAGATGATCTTCGGCGCCGCCAACCAGCAGCACTTTTTCACCTTCGATCTCGACCGCTTCGGTCAGGCCGCGCAGCTTGCCGGTGCGCTCGACGCGATGCGGCACGCCGCGCAGCGATACATAGCGGCCTTCGGTCAAAGCATTGTTGCGGGGAAAACGGGCGAGCTTGGTCATCAGCCAGCCCTGATGACGCGCCAGGAAATCATCGATCTCGCGCGGCTTGAGGCCGCGCGGAACGGTGAGTTTCAGGGATTGGCCGCCGGGATCGATGCGTAGCGTCAGACGACGCGCCCGCGCATCGGTCTTGATCGTCAAGGGTAGCTTGCGCCCCTCGATCTCGATCGTGCGCGTTTGCTGGGCGCCCGGCCGCTCCGGTTTCTGCAGAAAGGTCAGTCGCGAAAGCATGCGCGAGACCTAGCAGATTCGACTGCGATCATAAACGGTATTCTCGGGGCACCCGCTCAGGCCTTGAACTCGCCCTTGAAGACGATTTCCGACAAAGGCTTGCGCTGGCTTTGCACTTCGCGGCCACGAAAACGCTCCGACAGCATCTCTTTCGGCGCAAGCCGGCCAACGGCGATGGCAGCCTCGACCAGGTATTCGGACTCGGGGATACCGAGTTCGGCGCTGATCTTGTCGGCATGGATGCCGGCCATCGGGTGGGCGATATAGCCCAGCATCGTTGCTTGCAGCGTGAAGGTCTGCATCGCGGCTCCGGCATCGAGCGAATGCGTCCGGTTTGGACGCGGCTCGGAACCGTCCTTCGGCATGGTGTGAAGTTTCGACGCCACGATCACCAGAGCCGAAGCATTGACCACCCAGGCACGGTTTCCCTCGACCAGGAAGTCGAGATATTGCTCCCAATTGGCGTCATTGCGCATGGCATAGCTGAAGCGCCAGGGCTGGTGGTTGCTGGCCGACTGCGCCCAGCGGGCGGCTTCGAACATGGTGAGCAGATCGCTTTCCGGCATCGGTTCGCCCGGGAAAGAGCGCGCTGCCCAGCGTTCGAGGAAGACCGGATCAATCGGGTGATCGGCCTTGCGATTGTTGATTTCAGTCATCTCCTGCCTGCCCTTACGCCGACTTCCGCCAGGCGAATTCAAGCTCTTCGCGAAAAGCGAAACGCTTCAGGTGATCCGCCACGACCGTTTCCATCCGCTCCAGAGCGTCATCATCGGCGGTGAGTGCCAGATGCAGTTCTGCGGCGTCGGCCTGGAGGTCGAGCCGCGCGCCCGAGGGAAATTCCACCCGGCCCTTTTCCGGATCGAATTCGGTGGTCATCTTGTGGGACCAGTGCTTGCAGAGCTGTTGCAGGTAGCGGCTGGCATTTTCGGTTTTCACATCGGCACGGGCTTCAACCATCGGAGATCCTCTTTCGCAAAATCCCCCCGTATGTGGTCGAAAAACAGCCCTTCGCCAAGGTGCAATGCAGCGACAAATCGTTCACTGGATGGCGATTGGCAGCAATCTCAGCCGGCTGAGGCCAGAAGTGCCTCAAGCGCAGGCGCGCGATTGCCGGACCAAGCGAGGAATCCACCCGCGCGGCGGCGGATTTTTTCCGCATGATTGTCGGCGATATCGGCCAGGCGATGGTTGAGGAAGGGGTTTTCGAAGCGCTCGATTGTCTGCGCCACGTAGGTTTCGGCTTCGCTGCCCATGCCCATGCGGGCAAAACCGGGCACCACGTCTTCGCCATAGAGACGCGCCAGCCGTTCGCGTTGGTCCGGGATTGCCAGGATCTCTCGCACGGTCAGGTCGCGCGGCAGGTCCGATTTCAGCCAGCCGTCCGTGAGGAAAGTGTGGCCGAGATTGAGGATGAAAAGCTTGAGATGGGCGAAGGAGGAAATATCGTCGGTAACGACGATCGAGGGATGCGTGCACGGCAGGACCTGACCCGGCCGGCTCTCGATTGCCCAGAGCGCATAGGGTTCGGCCACTGCGCCGGCAGGTTCGAGCGCTTCGGAGACGATCCGATCGACGAGAGTATTGGAGAAAATCACCGAGGAATCGAGCCATTCGAGGAAGGATGGCCTGAGGCCCCAGCGTTTTGCCAGTGTCCGGACAATGTCTCCCAGCACGTCGCCGTTGCGGCTGACAAGCTCCGCCGGCAATATGGTCAGCGGTTCGCCGCTGCGGTCGAAACGATAGTAGAGCAGTTTGGCAAGCTTGCCGGGAAACGAGGCTGGAACGCTTGCCGGATAAGCGCTCTTCTCGGCGGATATGTCATATCCCTTGTCGGCGGTGTTGCAGATCACGACTTTCGCTTCGTCGCCAAAAATCCGCTCGGTCTCGTCCCAGTCGGAATGCGCCGAGATCGCCCGTTTCACCGAGGTCACAGCCGTCACCCTGTCGACCACCGCGCCATCCTGCTTGCCGCGGATATGGACTGGAAAACCCTCCGGCGACGCCAAAGCTGCAAGTCTGTGGCTACGCTCGGCCGAACCGGTCGTCTGCACGACGGTGATGCCGCCCAGCGCGTCTTCGGCCTCGCTGACGAACAAATCGGCATGGGCCTGCAGGAAACGGCTGGTACCGAACTGGAGGATGGGCGTCCGCATTGCAAGTCTCCTCAATGGGGCACGGATTGCATCAAGGTCTCGCGCGCCGAACGCAGATGGAGGCGACAGGCCTCATCGATCCTGGCCGGGTCGCGCGAGCGCAGAGCTGCGATATAGTCGAGATGTTCGCGCAGCGCCCGCTCGTTGCGAATACGCGCGAAGGCTTTGTTCCACTGGTAGTGATAGTGGAAGATGAAGGCAATGACGTCGTAGAAATCGACGACGAAACGGTTTCCCGACGCCTTGTGCACCAGGAGATGGAAGCGCTCGTCGAGCGGCGAGAAATCCTTGTAGCGGCGGTCGATATCCGCGAGCATCTCGCGATGTTCTTGTTCGATTGCCTCCAGGTCGGCCCAGGCGGGATGGCTGGCGGGCAGCATTGCAAAGGCCGCGGCCGAGCGCAATTCGAACATCTCGCGCACTTCCGTCAGTTCGAGCGCGAAGTCCATGGTGAAACCCTTGAGCACCCAATGGCTGTTCGGCCGCTTTTCAATCAGGCCGAAGCGCGAGAAACGGATCAGGAATTCGCGGACGCTGGTGGTGCCGGCGCCGATCTCGCGCGCCAGTTCCGTCTCATTGATCTGCGTGCCCGGTTCGACCTGGCCGGTGAGAATCCGGCGCATGAAGCTGCGCTCGATGATTTCATTGAGCGAGTTGGTTTCGTCGTCGGGGAAATAATCCTGGTCCTGCGGCGGGCGCAGAATGACTTTCTGCCGCTTGTCCCAGGTGATCAGCCCGGAATCGCGCATGCGCGACAGAATCGCGCGAACCGTGGTGCGGCTGATGCCGTATTTCTCTCCGAGTTCCGGCTCCGAGGGCAGGTTTTGCCTGCCATCGAGATCGCCCAGGCAGCGATTATAGGCTTCCTTGAACACTGTGTTCTGCCGAGCCATGCAGCACCTACTCCCGTCTTTTCGTTCCCTTTACGACGCGCGGCAGCGGCGCGCGTTTTGTCATTGACGGCTAATTGTATATTGTAGATAAAAGACAAAATCAAATATGCAGAATGCTGTTCGCACAGCTTGGCCCTATCCGAGGCGGACCGCAGGCCGCAAGGGATTGCCCACAAAGGAAATTTCCAAATGAAAGCAGTGATCTGCAACGCGCCTGGCGATTTGGCGGTGATCAATCGAGATGCGCCGGGCGCGCTCAGGCCCGGCGAGGTGCGGCTTGCCATCAGTCATATCGGCATTTGCGGCACGGATTATCACATCTATGAGGGCAAGCACCCCTTTCTCGAATATCCGCGTGTGATGGGACATGAGATTTCCGCGCATGTGCGCGAGGCCCAGCCTAGTTCGGCCCTTCGCGAAGGCGACCTGGTGATCGTCAATCCCTACCTCTCCTGCGGCAAGTGCATCGCCTGCCGGCGCGGCAAACCGAACTGCTGCATGGCGATCAAGGTGCTGGGCGTGCATACGGACGGCGCCTTCTGCGAAGAGATCGTGGTGCCGGAGACCAATGTCTATCCGGCCGGCAATCTCAGGCCGGAACAGGCGGCGACTGTCGAGTTTCTCGCGATCGGTGCGCACGCCGTGCGCCGCGCCGGCTCCCAGCCAGGGGCGAAGGCGCTGGTGATCGGCGCAGGCCCGATCGGGCTCGGCACGGCGTTGTTTGCCCAGATTGCCGGCTATGACGTCACGATGATGGACATGAGCGAAGAGCGGCTAGAAGTCGCTGCCGACCGTTTCGGCTTCGCCAGCGCGATCGATGCGTCTGGCGATGCGTTGAAATCAGGCATGCAGATCAGCGGCAATGAGGGTTTCGAGGCGGTTTTCGACGCCACCGGCAATGCGAGATCGATGAATGCGGCGCTGCCCTTCGTCTCGCATGGCGGCGTGCTGGTCTTCGTCAGCGTGGTCAAGGACGATATCATTTTCGCCGATCCGGAATTTCACAAGCGCGAAATGACAATGATCGGCAGCCGCAACGCCCTGAAGGCGGACTTCGAACATGTCGCGGCGTCAATCGCATCGGGTGCTATAGATACAAATAAGCTGATTACCCATCGCACCGATTTCACTGCGGTGATCGGCGATCTGCCGCGCTGGGCGCATCAAAAAACCGGGCTCATCAAGGCGGTTATCCAGGCGCAAGCTTAACGGCGCATCCTCCTGATCACGCTTTGGATTGCAATCGTCATACTTTTTGATGTTTTGCACCGAAACAGGCCATATTGTTTCTTGTCGATCAAGACGGAACTGTTACAATTTGTTTTGTGTTGAATAAATTAGCATATGTTAAATAAAGCAAAACAACGCTGGAAGTGTGCAGGCTCTAATGTTCTATCAGTTCTATGAGTGGGGCCACGCGGCAATGGCCCCCGTCCGTGCCACAGCAGAAACCATGCGGGCAGCATACAAGAATCCGTTCAATCCGATCTCCTATACTTCCTTCGGCCGCTCGATGGCGGCAGGATTGGAAGTGTTCGAGCGCGCCACGCGGCGTTACGGCAAGCCGGAATTCGGCCTGGCGCAGACCGTGATCGGCGACAAGACAGTTTCGGTGCACGAAAAAGTCATCTGGTCGAAGCCGTTCTGTGATCTCCTGCATTTCGAACGTTGTCTGCCAGCCGGCCATAACAGCTACGATCCGAAAATCCTCATCGTCGCGCCGATGTCCGGCCATTATGCGACGCTGCTGCGCGGTACGGTCGAGGCGCTGTTGCCCTCCGCCGACGTCTATATCACCGACTGGAAAGACGCGCGCATGGTGCCGCTCTCCCAGGGTCTGTTCGATCTCGACAGCTATATCGACTACACGATGGAGATGATCCGTTTCCTCGGGCCGGACACGCATGTCGTGGCCGTCTGCCAGCCTTCGGTGCCGGTTCTGGCCGCCGTGGCGCTGATGGAGGAAGCCAATGATCCCTTGTCGCCGGCATCGATGACGCTGATGGGCGGACCGATCGATACGCGCATCAACCCGACCGCCGTCAACAAGCTCGCCCAGGAGCGGCCGCTGAAATGGTTCGCCGACAATGTCGTCATGGATGTGCCATGGCCGCAGCCCGGCATGATGCGCAAGGTCTATCCAGGCTTCCTGCAGCTCTCCGGTTTCATGTCGATGAATCTCGACCGTCACATGATCGCCCACAAGGATTTCTTCGTCCATCTGGTGAAGAACAATGGCGACTCGGCGGAGAAGCATCGTGAATTCTATGACGAATATCTCGCGGTCATGGACCTGACGGCGGAGTTCTATCTGCAGACCGTCGACACCGTGTTCATCAAGCATGCGCTGCCGAAGGGCGAGATGACGCATCGTGGCCACCGGGTCGATGCGTCTAAGATCCGCCGCACGGCGCTGCTCACCGTCGAAGGCGAGAATGACGACATTTCCGGTGTCGGCCAGACGCACGCAGCGCAGACGCTTTGTTCGGGCCTGACGGAGTCGATGCGCATGCACTACCTGCAGCCGGATGTCGGGCACTATGGCGTCTTCAACGGCTCGCGCTTCCGCCGGGAAATCGCGCCGCGCATCGTTCAGTTCGCCCGCGACCATCACCGCTCCGACGAGGTCGTCAGCAGCAATGTCGTCGCCCTGACCAAGCCGGTGCCGCGCCGCCGGACGCCCGGCGCTACGGCCTGAAGCTTCCAAACATGTCAAAGATGGCTGGCAAATCAAGGGTTTGCCAGCCTTTTCGTATGCGGAATTATCCCCGGATTATCAACGCTTTGTTCGATTTTAGCGAACGACATTCTTGAAGGTGCTGTTTTCCTTCCCACATCGATTACACCGGTTCGCACGGGGCGGCCGGGGTTACTATGAGGAAAACGACCCATGTACCGCAGCGCACTCTTACGGCCCGACTGGACGCCGGCCACCATCGGTCTGATGGTGCTCGGATTCATTGTCTTCTGGCCGCTTGGATTGGCCATGCTTGGCTACATTCTGTTCGGCGAACGCCTGCATGCTTTCAAACGTGAAGCCAATGAGAAGTTCGACGGTTTTACCCATTCCTGCCGCGGCGCCTGGCGCCAGAACGGCGGCCATTCCAGCTGGGGCCGGCACCATCATTTCTCCAGCGGCAATATGGCTTTCGACGACTGGCGCAAGGCCGAGATCGAGCGTATCGAGGAAGAACGCCGCAAGCTCAACGAGATGCGCGCCGAATTCGACAATTACATGCGCGAACTTCGCCGCGCCCGCGACCAGGAAGAGTTCGACCGCTTCATGCGCGAACGCAACGCTAACAGGAACCAGCCGCAGGATCCGCAAAACGGTTTTTCCGGTTGATGGAATAGGGCTGGCGGAACCGCCTTTCCGTCGTGCCCGACGCCGCCTGGAGACAGGCGGCGTTTTTGGTGAGGGTCACTCGATTTGCAGGGGCCGCGCCCATCCGCCCTCCCTGCTCTATTGTTTCACGTGAATCCAAAAACAAAAGGCGCCAGATCGCTCCGACGCCTTTTGTTTCTTGAAATGATCCGGGATCAGATATCCAAGTTCGCCACGCTCAGCGCGTTATCCTGGATGAACTCGCGCCGTGGCTCAACTTCATCACCCATCAGCCGGGTGAACAATCCATCGGCATCTGTAGCGTCCGTAACACGCACCTGCAGCAGCGAACGGACATTCGGGTCAAGCGTGGTTTCCCAGAGCTGCTCGGCGTTCATCTCGCCGAGGCCTTTGTAGCGTTGCATGGTCAGGCCCTTGCGGCCAAACGCGAAAATCGCCTCAAGCAGCCTGCTTGGGCCGGAGATTTCCACCGATTCTTCCTTGCGGTTCAGCTTCGGCGGGACGCCATAAATCTCCTTCAGCCGCGCTGCCATCTGGTCGATCAGGCGTGCGTCCTGCGAACCAATCAGCGCCATGTCGATGAACAGCAGTTCCTTGACGCCACGCACCATGCGCTCGAAGTTGAGGTTGCCGCTGTCGCTGATATTGCCGGACCAGCCGCGCTCGGTTTCCTCGGCAATACGGTCGAGACGCTGGGCGATCTCACCGATCACGCCTTGGCTRCGCGTGCGGTCGACCATCAGCTCGGCATTGAGGCCGCCGGCGATCGCCGCCTGCTCAATGAGCGGCCGGCTATAGCGCGAATGAAGGCCAGCGAGGAGGTTGCGCAGTCGGATTGCGTCTTCGACAATGTCTCGCAGATCAGCGCCGGCACGCATCTCGCCATTGGCGAGCGTCAGCGTTACATCCTCGAGACCGGCATTGATCAGATATTCCTCGAATGCGCGCTCGTCCTTGAGATAGGTCGAGGACTTGCCGCGGCTCACCTTGTAGAGCGGCGGCTGGGCGATATAGATATGGCCGCGCTCGATCAGCTCCGGCATCTGCCGGAAGAAGAAGGTGAGCAACAGCGTACGAATATGGGCGCCGTCGACATCGGCGTCCGTCATGATGATGATCTTGTGGTAGCGCAGCTTGTCGGGGTTGAAGCCATCGCGGCTTGTGCCGATCGGAATACCCGTGCCCAGCGCGGTAATCAGCGTGCCGATCTCCTGGCTGGAGAGCATTTTGTCGAAGCGAGCGCGCTCGACGTTGAGAATCTTACCGCGGAGAGGCAGAATCGCCTGATTTTCCCGCGAACGTCCCTGCTTGGCCGAGCCACCTGCCGAATCACCTTCGACGAGGAACACTTCGGATTTGGTCGGGTCACGTTCCGAGCAGTCAGCCAGCTTGCCCGGCAGCGAGGCAATATCGAGAACGCCCTTGCGGGTCGTCAGATCACGTGCCTTGCGCGCAGCCTCGCGCGCCGCCGCCGCCAAAACAACCTTGTCCATCACCACTTTGGACTCCGTGGGATGTTCTTCCAGCCAGTTGCTCAACGCCTCGCTGACCAGGTTCTCAACAACCGGCCGGACCTCGGACGAGACCAGCTTGTCCTTGGTCTGCGAGGAGAACTTCGGATCCGGCACCTTGACCGACAGCACTGCCGTCAGACCTTCGCGACAATCGTCGCCTTGCAGCCCCACCTTCTCTTTCTTGATAACGCCTGAGGTCTCGGCATAGCCCGTGATCTGCCGGGTCAGCGCAGCGCGGAAACCGGCAAGATGCGTGCCGCCGTCGCGTTGCGGGATATTGTTGGTGAAACAAAGCATGCTTTCGTGGAAGGTTTCGTTCCACCACATCGCCACCTCGACGGTGATGCCATCCTTCTCGCTACGGATGGAGATCGGCTTGCCGAGCAGCGGCTTCTTATCACGGTCGATGAAGCGCACGAAGGCTTCAAGGCCGCCGTCATAAAGCATCTCCTCCTGCTTGACATCGGAGTGGCGACGGTCGGCCAATATGATGCGGACGCCGGAATTCAAAAAGGCGAGCTCGCGCAACCGCCTCCCCAGCGTCGCATAGTCGAACTCGATATGGGTAAAGGTTTCGGAGCTTGGTGTGAAGGTGACCTCGGTGCCGGACTGATCCGCTGGGCAATCGCCGGTGATCGCCAGCGGGCCGTCGGCCACGCCATGCGTGAAGCTCATCTCATGGAGATGGCCCTTCTGGTAGATCTTCAGGGCAAGCTTGACCGACAGCGCATTGACGACCGAGACGCCGACGCCGTGCAGACCGCCGGAGACCTTGTAGGAATTCTGGTCGAACTTACCGCCGGCATGCAGCTGGGTCATGATGACTTCGGCCGCGGAGACGCCCTCGTCATGCATGCCGGTGGGGATGCCGCGACCATTATCGGTGACGGTCACCGAGCCATCGGCATTGAGCGTCACCGTCACCAGATCAGCCCAGCCGCCCAGCGCCTCGTCAATGGCATTGTCGACGACCTCATAGACCATGTGATGCAGGCCCGAGCCGTCATCCGTATCGCCGATATACATTCCGGGGCGCTTGCGCACTGCGTCGAGGCCCTTGAGGACCTTGATGCTGTCGGCACCATATTCAGTACCCGCCGGGACTGCTTCTTCGGACGATCCGGTCATGAAAATCTTTCTCTTTTCAATTGAATTCGGAGGTCTCCCCAGACGCTCCGAATCACTCGTGAAGGTGTATTTGAATATAGGTATTTTGCCGCGTCAGGCCAAATCCTAGCCAGAAAATTGCGGCAGAAAACCGTGTTTCAGCCGCGTTTTTCCCGGGAATTCTCTGCTCTCGACAATAAATCCGTCATCTGACGGATGGTCTCCAGCGGCAACTCGCGAATCTCACCGGCAAGCCGGTTGGCCAAGGCTGTATATTCCGCCGGCAAGCCTGTCGTATCAACCACAACGCGTGGATGCGAGATCGCCGCGACACGGAAAAGATCGTCCGCTTCGTCCCAGATGATGTGCAGATAGCCGGCGACACGCTGCAGGAAATCAAAGCCCGGACGGCCGCGCTTGCCGCTTTCGAGCGCCGAGAGATAGGCCGGCGACACACCAAGCGCCTCGGCCATGGCCTTCTGGGTAATGCCGCGCTCCGTGCGGATTTTCCGCACTGCCTCGCCGAACGGCGTCATTTCTCCTCCCGCGCCGGCCTGGAAAGGCGGACATAGAGCGCACCCTCGCCGCCATGGTTCTGCGCCGAGGTTTCGTAAGACGAGATCAGATGGCGGAATTCCGGCTTGGAGAACCACATCGGCACCGCTCGCTTCAGCGCACCGTCGCTGCCCATCGATGCGCCCTTGCCGGTGATGACAAGCACATGCCTGAGACCGCGCTCATGCGCCCGGACGATGAAACCATGAAGCAGAGCATGCGCCTCGGATTGAAACAGGCCGTGCAAATCGATGCGCGCTTCAAGTTCCAACCGACCCTTGGCGAGCTTGCGCTTCACCGGCCTTTCCAGCGGCTGATGACGGCCGGATGGTTTCTTTGGCGGCTCTGCAGGCGCCTCGGTCATGGTGACGGCTTTTATCGGCGGCACTTTCTGCGCTGCATTCGCGGCTGTCTGCGCTTCCAGCTCCCCCTCGAATTCCTCGATCGACTTCATACGGCCGGGCATGGGCCGGGTGCTGCGAGCCACCTTGCCCCACAGGATCCGGTCGTCGTCCGTCAATGTCTTCTTGCTATTGCGCATGGATGAAATTTGCCGCGATCGTCTTTGGAATCAATATATAGAAGTCCGCGTCGTTTTTCACATTGCCGGCGAGATTTCCAGCCGCTTCACCGGAGCCGGTGAAGATATCGCCGCGCGCCGGACCAATGATCGCGGTGCCGGTATCGAGTGCAAGCATCAGTCGCTGCAGTGGCCTGCCGCCGGTCAAATGCTTGAGGCTTTCGCTGCGGATATAAAAGGGCGAGCCGAATGTATGGATCAGCCTGTCGACGGCGATCGAGCGCATCGGCTCGAGCTGCACCTTGGCGGCGGCAATCGGCCCCAGTTCGGGATCATCGACCGGCGCGTCGCGAAAAAAGACGTAGGAGCGATTCTGCCAGAGGATTTCATTCTGGCGATCCGGGTGATCTGCGAGCCATTGGCGGATCGATTGCATCGAAACGTCAGCCAATGGGATTTCGCCGATATCTGCGAGATGCCGACCGATGCCGGTGAAAGGGTGGCCGGCCTTTGCCGCATAGGTGATACGGCGGATCGCACCATCCGGATAGCGGAGCCGGGCCGCGCCCTGGACATGAGCGAAGAACACGTCGACGCGGGATTTTGCCCAGGCGATTTCCAGTCCCTTGTTTGCCAGCGCGCCTTCGTCGATTGCCCGCCGATCGGAAAAGACGCCGATGCCATCCTTCGTCCGACGCCCGAAGGCATAGGACGGGTCCATTTCCACGGGACGGTTGGAATCATCGACATCCATGAGATCTTCGGGACGGCGATAGAAAGGATAGCACCAGGTCGAATCCGGCGCGTCCCGAACCTCGACCTCGGGCTCGTAGAACGCGGTGACGAAGCCTGGCTTGCCATCATTGCGGCTGATCAGGAAAGGCTGAAACCGACTTTCAAAGAAAGCCCTCGCCGCTTCGGCCGAGCCTGGATGCATGCCGGCGGCCTCGGTGAAAACCGCTTCGAGCGCCTCTGAGGGAATGCCGACTGCGCCCGTGCGATACGGCTTGACGTCGCGCATGTGCCGAAGACATCGTGCCATGACGGCAAAAAGGCTGGAAGGGTCATCCTCCTCCCAGCCTGGCAAGGCCGCGAAGGCCAAAGGCGTCAGCCGAAAATCCATGAGGCCTCAGCCCTCGGACTGGGTCGAGACAAGTCTCCAGTTCGGATCGCGGGAGCGCGTGTCGCGGGCGAAGGTCCACTGGTCCTTCACCTCGGCGACCGTCTCGGCATTGCCGTCAACCACGTCGCCGGCGGCATTGTAGGTCGCCGAAATCAGCTGGCTGACGATACGCATGGTGATCGTCGCTTCCGATCCCACCAGATCGGCCGAACTCATCTCTGCCCTGCCGACGCCGACGAAGCTCGACTTGACCTTCTCCCCGGCCTTCTCGCGCTCGCTGATCGCGGCATTGAAGCCCTCATAGACTTCGTTGGACAGCAGATTCTTCAGCGTCTTGCGGTCGCCATCGGCGAAGGCCATGACGATCATTTCATAGGCGGCCTTGGCGCCATCGACGAACTGCTTCGGATTGAACGACGAATCAGCGTCGAAGACGCGGCGCAGGCCCGCATTCAACTCCGTGCCTGGTGCGGCAAAGCTGTCAATCTCCTCATAGCGGTTGTCGACACTGACCGGACCCGCGTCCCCCGGCTGCGACGCTGTCGGACCAGACGTCCGACGCGGCAGCGTGATCACCTTGCCATCATCGGAAGGGGTGGGCGCGGAACGATCCGTATCCCTGCGGGTAAACGGGTCATATGGCGGCTTTTCACTGCCCGTCCGCTTGCCCAGTACGCTCCTCAGATTGAGRAAAATCAGCGCTGCGACAATCAGAAAAAACAGAGTGATGATACTGTCGGTACCCATATTGTAGCCTTGGCCCTTTGCTCTTCATTTTCTCGACTTGCTTCCCATATAGTCGTGATTTCAATATCATTCAAATGAATGGAGAAGGAACCGGCCATGCCTGCAATCGTGCCGCTGTTCGTATTGCTCGCCTTTCCAGTCCTGGAAATCGCGACCTTCGTCTATGTCGGTCAATGGCTCGGCGTATGGAAGACGGTTGGCCTGGTGGTGCTTGCGGCGATCCTCGGCGTGGCGATTCTGCGCTATCAGGGGCTCGGCGCGCTCCGAAAAATCAATCAGGACATCAAACTGCATCGACCGCCGGCGCGGGGCATTGCCAATGGTTTCATGATCGTCATCGCCTCCTTCCTGCTGATCATTCCCGGTTTCCTCAGCGACGTTGCCGGGCTGCTGCTGCTCGTGCCGCCGGTGCGGCAGCTGATCTGGCGGCTTGTCGGCCGCCGTATCAATGTCAGCTACCACACGCGTTACCGACGCGGCCGGCGGCAGGACGATTTCGTCGATCTGTCAAAAGACGACTATAGGCGCAACGACAATTCTCCCTCCTCCGGGCCACGGCTCAGGGGGCCTGACTGATCCCGAATCACCTGCGAGAGCCGAGGGTTGTAAGCCTCGGTGCGAAGTGCTAGATGGCAGGGCCCCTGTGTCGGGCAGCATCCGGCCGCGACCTGTTCCATGACGCGAACACTGGTTCGGTGCCGAAGAGCCTGACATGTGAAATTCCATCCGGCGGATCGAGGAGTGTGGATCCGCCCAGGCTTCGAGGACCAGCCCATGGCAGATGAAACCGCAAACGGCGGCGACGACCAGCGTCAGCCTTCGATCAATATCCTTGCACAATATACCAAGGATTTCTCCTTCGAAAATCCCGGCGCACCGCGCTCGCTGCAGGCCCGTGAACGGGCTCCGCAGATCAATATCTCCGTCAACGTCAATGCCAATCCGATGTCGGAAACCGATTTCGACGTGGTGCTGACGCTCGACGCTTCGGCCAAGGACGGCGACAAGGTCGTCTTCCATGCCGAACTTGCCTATGGCGGCCTCTTCCGGATTTCCGGTTTCGCCCAGGAGCACATGCTGCCGGTGCTGTTCATCGAATGCCCGCGGCTGCTCTTCCCCTTCGCCCGCCAGATCGTTGCCGATGCCACCCGCAATGGCGGTTTCCCGCCGCTGATGATCGACCCGATCGATTTCGCCGTCATGTTCCAGCAGCGCATGGCCGAAGAGCAGGCCAAGGCTCGCGTCGCCGCCAACAACTGACCAACTTGGTCGGATTTCTTTTTGATGAGCGCCCGGATCGATGATCCGGGCGTTCTATTTTGCGATCTCTGGTGTGACCGTGGTTTCCGAATATTTCAGCCAGATCGCCTTGTCGCCCATCTTCTTGACAAGCTCGGCATGGGCTTGGACCTCTTCGATGCGCAAGCGCGAACCGAGCGGGAACGGACGAGGCCGGAGGTGCACCGCGCTCTCCTCGGCTCGCGAGCCGCCGCCTCGGTTCTCCGCCGCACCAAAACCAAAACCTGCCTGCCGACCGCCGATCAGCTCGATATAGACTTCGGCCAGCAGTTCGGAGTCGAGCAGAGCGCCGTGTTTCAAACGGTGGGAATTGTCGATGCCGTAGCGTCTGCAGAGCGCGTCGAGCGAATTCGGACCCATGGGATGCTTGCGGCGGGCGATCTGCAGCGTATCGACCACCTTGGTGTTCGGGATCGGCGGCCGCCCGAGGCGGGCGAGTTCGGCGTTGATGAAGCCCATATCGAAGGTGGCGTTATGCGCGATCCACAGCGCATCGCCGAAGAATTCGGCGATCTCGTCGGCAAGCGCGGCAAAATTCGGCTTGTCCATCAGGGATTCGTCGCTGATGCCGTGGATGGCGAGCGCATCCGGATGCACCTTGCGGCCATCCGGATTGATGAACAGGTGAATGGTGCGGCCGGTCGGGAAATGATCCCTCAGCTCGACGCCACCGATTTCGATGATCCGGTCCTCACGCGAATCGAGGCCGGTGGTTTCCGTGTCGAAGATGATTTCCCGCATTCGCTACGCCTTCAATTGCATGAGTATCTCGCCGACACGCTGCCTTGCATGTTCAAGCCCCTGCCCCGTGTCGATGATGAAATCCGCCCGCCTGCGTTTTTCCGAATCAGGCATCTGACGAGAAAGAATCATCTGAAATTTTTCCTCTGTCATCCCGGGCCGTTCCATCACGCGTGCCTTTTGCACATCTGCATCGGCGGTGAYGACGACAACCTTGTCGACACGCGCCTCGGCGTGGTTTTCATAGAGCAGTGGTATGTCAAGCACCGTCACCGGTGTGCCGGCCTTTTCAAAAGCCTCGACCTGCTCTCTTTCCTTCCGCCAGACGAGCGGATGAACGATCAACTCGAGCGTCTTGAAGCCGGCTGGGTCGGCAGCAAGTTTCGCAGCCAGCCGGTGCCGGTCGACAACACCATCCACGACGGCGCCAGGAAAAGCGGCTTCGATCGGCGCCACCGCCTCGCCACGATAGAGATCGTGGACAATCGCATCCGCGTCGATAACCGGCACGCCGTGATCCCGGAACATCTGCGCCGTCGTCGATTTGCCCATGCCGATCGAACCGGTGAGGCCGAGCCGGATCATCAATGGCGCCCCAGGTCAGCAACGATTTTCGCCCTGAGTTCCTCAGTCACTTCGGGCCTACGGCCGAACCATTTTTCAAAACCCGGCACCGCCTGGTGCAGCAACATGCCAAGTCCGTCGGCGGTCCGCCGACCCTGCGCCTCCGCCTGCTGAAGGAAGGGGGTCATCAACGGCACGTAGACGATATCGGTGACCAGCCCGTCATCGGCCATCGGCGAGAAATCGATCGCCGGCGCTTCGCCGTCATCCATACCGAGCGAAGTCGTGTTGACGAACAGGTTTGCGCCATCGAGGCGTTCGGCCAGTGCTGCGATCGGCGCGGCATGGATCCGTTCGCCAAATCGATCGGCAAGTTCCTGCGCGCGCTCGACGGTACGATTGAAAACATGGATTTCGGCGAAGCCGCGATCGCGAACGGCCTGGATGATCGCCCGGCTGGCGCCGCCAGCGCCGAGGATCACGGCGATGTCCTTCTTTTCATCCCAGCCCTGGGCTCGATCATCGAGATTGGCCAGGAAACCGTAACCGTCGGTATTGGTCGCGCGCAGCCGGCCTTCCTGCTTATAGAGAGTGTTGGCTGCCCCGAGTTCGCGAGCCAATTCATCCGGTGCGTCAGCAAGCGCGAAGGCTCGCTCCTTGTGCGGGATCGTCACATTGCCACCGACAAATTCCGACTCAGCCGATTTCAGTCGGCCGATGAAGGCGGCGAATTCATCCGGCGCGACATCGACGGCGCGGTAGCCGCCTGCGATCCCAAACATTTTCAGCCAGTATCCATGGATGATCGGCGAGCGGGAATGCTTGATCGGATGACCGCAGACGAAGGCCTGCGTTAACGATGTTTCACGTGAATCACGCATCGATGACACCCAGGTTGCGCAAGCCGGCCAGCAGCTTCAGCATCGGCAGGCCGAGAATGGTGAAATAGTCGCCTTCGATAGTCTCGAAGAGCTGGATACCGGGGCCCTCGAATTGATAGGCGCCGACGCTTTGCAGAATGCTGTCGCCGGCCATGTCCAGATAGGTCCGCAGGAAGGACGGCGAGATCGCCCGCATGGTCATCGCTGCGATCGAAACATCCGACCACAATACCGCGCCTCGAAAGGCAATCGCCACACCGCAATTGAGATGATGCGTCTGGCCGGCCATGGCACGGATATGGTCACCCGCCTCGCCCATACTGAGCGGTTTGTGGAACAGGCGCATGCCGAGCGATAGGACCTGATCGGAGCCGATCACATAGGCATCCGGATGTCGATCCGACACCCATTGCGCCTTGGCCCGCGCAAGCTCGAGTGCGACATCCGGCGGCTTGGCATAGCGCGTCGACAGGCTGGCTTCGATGGCGCGCTCATCGATGTCAGCGGGGATCGATTCGTATTGCAATCCGGCACCGGTCATCAGCAACTGCCGGGAGGCGCTCTTCGAGGCAAGGATCAATTTCGCATTCATCGCTACCGGTCCGGTTTGCATCATCTCAGTCTCGGGCGCAGGGCGACAATGGCCGCGGCAGTTTCTTCAATCGATTTCCTGGTCACGTCGATGACCGGCCAGTTGTGACGCGCGCAGAGCTGCTTGGCATATTTCAGCTCCTCGGCGATCATCGACCGGTCCGTATAGGAATCCTGGTACCCGATCGCCGACCCTATCACGCGATTTTGCCGCACCTGTGAAATATGGTCGATCTGCGCGATCAGGCAGACGATCAATGGCTTGGTCGCGGCAAACAGTTTTTCCGGCAGCTTCAAACCGTTGACCACGGGGATGTTCGCCGTCTTGATGCCGCGATTGGCAAGATAGATCGCCGTCGGCGTTTTCGACGTGCGACTGATGCCGAGCAGCACGACGTCGGCTTCATCGATATCATGCGGCAGCTGACCATCATCATGGTCCATGGTGAAGTTGAGCGCTTCGATGCGCTTGAAATAGCCGGCGTTCAGCGCATGTTGTGCACCCACCCGGCGCCGTGACGGCGCACCCAAATAGGATTGGAAGATTTGCAGCACGGGCTCGATCACCGACACGCAGGGCACGCCCATCTCCCGGCAGGTCTGATCGATGACCGCCGCTAGTTCCTGATCGATGACGGTGTGCAGCACGATGCCGGGCGCGGCGTCGATCTCCGCCAGCACATCCGTCACCTGCTTGCGGTTCCGGACCAGCGGATAGACATGTTCCACCGCCATGCTGTCACCGAACTGCGATGCCGCGGCGCGGCCGGCCGCGATCAGAGTCTCACCTGTCGAGTCAGAAATCAGATGCAGATGAAAGAACTTTTTCTTGTTTTCCACGCTATAGAGTCCGGCCTGTTGATGGCGGTGGACAGAGCACCGATTTCTTCCGTCCGATTTCCTCTGTCGGGGAAAACCTGCGATTTGTCCACAGCGCTTCGCCGCGCGGAGAGTTTTGCGCCGCGCCTGTGCAAAAATCCATTAACCGAAAGTTAACTCTATTGCATTCATGGATTATCCACAGCAGCCAGCCAAGAGCGACGCCTGCTAGCCTCTTGAATCTCAAAACGGAATCCGAAAGCCACCTTATTTCCCACAGAGAGTTTCAGATAGAGTACATGTCGATGCGAGGGCGCGCGGGGCTCTGGAAAACGGACTGAGACACTTTAATCCTTGAATCTCACCGACTCTTAAGAAATAGCAAACCTTTATAGATCCTTTATTTTTTAAGAGGTGGGATGTGGAAAAGCCGAAACGGGCGATCATGGCGGTGCTGGAGGGCGAGACCGTCACGCCTCCGCCTGTATGGCTGATGCGCCAGGCCGGACGCTATCTTCCCGAATACCGGCAGACACGTCTACAGGCGAAAACCTTCCTCGAGCTCTGTTACACGCCGGAACTTGCGACAGAGGTGACGCTGCAGCCGATTCGGCGATATGGTTTTGATGCCGCGATATTGTTCTCCGATATCCTGGTCATTCCCGATGCCTTCGACCGCAATGTCCGCTTTGTCGAAGGAGAAGGGCCGAAACTTGATCCGATCGATGTCGCCGGTATCGATGCGCTGACCATGCCCGATATCGAAAAACGTCTGGCACCCGTGTTCGAGACGGTGGCACGACTCCGTTCGCAGCTGTCGGTCGAGACGACATTGCTTGGTTTCTGTGGGGCGCCCTGGACGATCGCCACCTACATGATTGCCGGGGAGGGAACACCGGACCAGGCGCCGGCGCGGCTTTTTGCCTATCAGCATCCGAAAAGCTTCGAGAAGTTGCTGGCATTGATTGCGGAAGCCTCGGCACGTTATCTGGTGGCTCAGATCGATGCTGGCGCCGATGCGGTACAGATCTTCGATTCCTGGGCTGGCGTGCTGGGCGACCGGGAATTCGAAACCCATGCCGTCAAGCCTGTGCGCAGGATCATCGATGCCGTGCGGGCCGAGCGGCCGCAGGCCCGGATTATCGCTTTTGCCAAAGGCGCGGGCTTCAATCTGAAGACCTATCGGCAGGGCACGACGGCCGACTGCATAGGCCTCGATTGGACTGTACCGTTGGATTTCGCCGCGGAACTGCAGAAGGCGGGCCCGGTGCAGGGCAATCTCGATCCGCTGCTTATGGTGGCGGGTGGAGCGGCGCTGGATGCTGGGGTGGATCGTATCCTGGACCGACTTGGTCATGGGCCTCTGATCTTCAATCTCGGCCACGGAATTACGCCGCAGGCCGATCCCGCCAACGTGACGCAGCTGCTTGATCGCGTTCGCGCCCATCGGGGGGCCTAATCATGACGTCGCCTTCCCCCTCGGGCAGCAAGGCCTGGCTGCGTGCCGGCATCGCACTTTCCGTCTGCGTCATTGTCATGGCTCTGATCGCGGCGCTCGATCGGGACAATCTCTATCTTTGGATCAAGGCCTTCCACATCATGGCGGTCATCGCCTGGATGGCGGGCCTGCTTTATCTGCCGCGGCTGTTCATCTATCACTTCGATACCAAATCCGGCTCGGAAGCGTCGGAACTATTCAAGCTGATGGAGGGCCGGCTCTACCGAATCATCATGACGCCGGCGATGATGCTCGCCTGGTTGCTCGGTCTCTACCTGGCCTGGACAGCGTTCCATTTCCAGGGCGGCTGGCTGCATGTCAAGCTTCTCGGCGTCGTGCTGCTGACCGCCGTGCACGTCTATTATGGCCGCAGCTATCGCGCTTTTCTACGCGATGAAAGACCTGGTAGTCAGCGCCATTGGCGGATCATGAACGAAGTGCCGGCGCTGTTGATGATTGTCATCGTGCTGATGGTGGTGTTGAAACCTTTCTGATATATCTTGCTAATCCATGGCATTTCTGGCAGACCGGTCTTGCGATGACGCAGACGAAGCATTATTTTTAACACAGTGCTTCACCGCATCGCGGCATGTCCCCATCCCCCTCGCACATGCCTTTCTCTCAAAACCGGTGTCGGTTTATTTCCCCTACCCCAACACTTTGTGGTCCCCTTTATGGCTGAAATGAAGCTTCAGGAACTTAAGAATAAAACAGCAACCGACTTGCTTGCTTTCGCCGAATCAGTGGCCGTCGAAAACGCGAGTGTGATGCGCAAACAGGAATTGATGTTTGCGATCCTCAAGAACCTTGCGGCCCAGGAAGTCGAAATCATCGGCGAAGGCGTGGTCGAAGTGTTGCAGGACGGATTCGGCTTCCTCCGCTCGGCCAATGCCAATTATCTCCCCGGTCCGGACGATATTTATATCTCTCCCTCGCAGATTCGCCGTTTCTCGCTGAAGACCGGCGACACGGTCGAAGGCCCGATCCGCAGCCCCAAGGAAGGCGAACGCTATTTCGCGCTGTTGAAGGTCAATACGATCAATTTCGAGGATCCCGAAAAGATCCGCCACAAGGTCCATTTCGACAATCTGACGCCGCTCTATCCGAATGAGCGCTTCAAGATGGAACTGGATATCCCCACCAACAAGGATATGTCGCCGCGTGTTATCGATCTCGTGGCGCCACTCGGCAAAGGCCAGCGCGGCCTGATCGTTGCGCCGCCGCGCACCGGTAAGACGGTGCTCTTGCAGAACATTGCCCATTCGATCACGGCGAATCACCCCGAATGCTATCTGATCGTGCTGCTGATTGACGAACGTCCGGAAGAAGTGACGGACATGCAGCGCTCGGTGCGCGGCGAGGTCGTCTCTTCGACCTTCGACGAGCCGGCGGTGCGCCACGTCCAGGTCGCCGAAATGGTTATCGAAAAGGCCAAGCGCCTGGTCGAGCATGGCCGCGACGTTGTCATCCTGCTCGATTCGATCACCCGTCTCGGCCGCGCCTACAACACCGTCGTACCGTCCTCCGGCAAGGTGCTGACCGGCGGTGTCGACGCCAATGCCTTGCAGCGGCCGAAGCGCTTCTTCGGCGCCGCGCGCAACATCGAAGAAGGCGGTTCGCTGACGATCATTGCCACCGCACTGATCGATACCGGCAGCCGCATGGACGAAGTCATCTTCGAAGAATTCAAGGGCACCGGCAACTCGGAAATCGTGCTCGACCGCAAGGTCGCCGACAAACGCATCTTCCCGGCTATGGACATCCTCAAGTCCGGCACCCGCAAGGAAGACCTGCTGGTTCCGCGTCAGGATCTGCAGAAGGTCTTCGTGCTCCGCCGCATTCTCGCGCCGATGGGCACGACCGATGCGATCGAATTCCTCATCGACAAGCTCAAGTCGACGAAGAACAATGGCGATTTCTTCGATTCGATGAATACCTGAGTTTTTGATCTTCCACTTCGGCCCGGTGTCCCACGCGAAAGCCGCTTGAGATGCCGGGCCGTTTCGTTTATGGACCCCACTCCTTCGTGCGATCACCGGATTTCTGAGGCTTGAGCTTCATATTGCCGCTACTTCTCGCGCCTAAAGGCATGTCTCCCGAAAGTGGTCACCGGCTTCGGGAGACATGCAAAAAATAAAGAGCTAAAGCGCCGGGAGCAAATCCCGGAGATCACGACGCGCTTTAGAGTCACTATTTTTGGCATGCTGACGCAGAACGCATACTGCGCTTCTGGAAAAGCATGCCTGGGGTAAAACATGTCGCGTGCTCAAGACACGATCTATGCTCTGTCGAGCGGCGCGCCGCCATCGGGCGTCGCCGTGATCCGGATTTCCGGACGCGACGCTGACATGGCGCTTGAGGCTATGTGCGGTCCGCTGCCCCAGCCAAGAACAGCGAGCCTTCGCCGGATTCGTGACCAGGACGGCAATGTCATCGACAAGGGCGTCGTCCTAGTTTTCCCGTCGCCCAATTCCTTCACCGGCGAGGACTGTGCCGAACTCCAGCTTCACGGCGGACGCGCCGTTATCAACGCCGTTCTGGCGCGGCTGGCTCAGCTCGGCCTGCGCATGGCCGAGGCCGGTGAGTTCTCCCGTCGCGCCTTTGAGAATGGCAAACTGGACCTTGTGGAGATCGAAGGTCTGGCCGATCTGATCGCCGCGGAAACCGAAATGCAGCGTCGTCTGGCGATCGAACAGAGCGACGGCCATTTGTCCGCGCTCTATCAGGGCTGGATGCGGCAGCTGACCCGGGCGCGGGCACTGATAGAAGCGGCCCTGGATTTTCCGGAAGAAGACGATATCCCCGGCGATGTCAGCGACAGCGTCTGGGAGCAAGTTTCCCGCCTGGCTGACGACATTCGCGATCATCTTGGACAGCAGAAGTCGGCCGAGATCATTCGGGATGGTTTCAAAGTGGTCATCGCCGGCCGGCCAAACGCTGGAAAATCAAGTCTCCTCAATGCCTTGGCTCGGCGCGACGCGGCAATCGTCACCGCTCTCCCAGGAACCACGCGCGATATCATCTCCGTGGACATGAATATTGGTGGTTTTCTCGTGACGCTCACCGACACGGCGGGCCTGCGCGAAACCGCCGATGTCATAGAAGTCGAAGGTATCCGCCGCACGCGCCGCTCATTGCAAGGCGCCGATCTGGTGCTTTTGTTGAAGGATATCCGTGACACTGGCCCCGATGAAGAAATTGGTGTACAGGCTGCCGTCGAGAGAATTGTGACGAAGGTCGATCTGGCAGAGAATCACCCTGGCGCGATGGATAGCGCCGGTGCCGCAGCAGCGATCTCTACATTGACTGGCGAAGGAATCGATTCACTTACGAAACGAATCCTGGCGCATGTCGAACGCGCTACGAGCATGCCGGGTGGCGCCACAGTGGTTCGGGAACGCCAGGCGGCGTTGTTGCGGGAAGCCCTGGAAATCCTCGAGAGGAGCGTCAGGGACCACGCACTGAATATCGAAGTCAGGTCCGAGTATTTGCGGCAGGTATCGCATATCCTCGGGAAGCTGACTGGGTTTGTCGACGTCGAAGAGCTGCTCGGGGTGATTTTCTCGGAGTTCTGCATCGGAAAGTGATCGGCGATCCATTTCGCGTGAGACCTCATGTGTGGGCTCGCAGAAGGACAGTGATATGAATACGCATTTTGATGTCATCGTCGTTGGGGGCGGTCACGCGGGCAGCGACGCCGCCGCGGCTGCGGCTCGATTCGGAGCCAGAACGGCTTTGATCACCCATAAGCGCGAGACGATCGGCGTCATGTCCTGCAATCCAGCCATTGGTGGATTGGGAAAAGGTCACCTTGTCAGGGAAGTCGATGCGCTCGACGGTGTGATGGGGCGCGTCGCCGATGCAGCGGGTATCCAGTTTCGCATGCTGAACCGGCGCAAGGGTCCCGCGGTCCGTGGCCCACGGACGCAGGCGGACCGAAAGCTCTATCGTCTCGCCATGCAATCGGCCCTGTCCGAGTATCAGAATCTGGAGATCGTCGAGGGTGATGTTTATGATCTTCGTATCGCCGACGGTTCGATCAACGGTGTCGTGCTCGCCGATGGCCGCGAATTTGGGTGCCGTTCCGTTGTCCTGACGACGGGCACATTTCTGCGTGGCTTGATTCATATCGGAGATCGCAAGATTCCGGCTGGTCGTGTTGGAGAGGATCCTTCTCTAGGCCTTTCAGGCACGCTTGCGCGGGCTGGATTTTCCCTGGCGCGATTGAAGACGGGCACTCCGGCGCGCCTGGACGGCAAGACGATCGACTGGGATTCCGTCGGGCGCCAGGGCGCTGATGACGATCCCATCCCGTTTTCGTTCATGACCGAAACGATTGCCAATCGACAGATCGAGTGCGGTGTGACGAGAACGACTCCGGAGACCCACAAAATCATCTCGGAGAATATCGGTCGCTCGGCGATGTATTCCGGGCAGATCGAGGGCATCGGTCCTCGCTATTGCCCGTCGATCGAGGACAAGATCGTTCGCTTCGGCGAGCGCGACGGGCATCAGATCTTCCTGGAGCCGGAAGGACTGGATGACGAGACCGTTTATCCGAACGGGATCTCTACCTCGCTGCCTGAGGACGTTCAGGAGGCCTTTATCCACACCGTTCCAGGGCTGGAAAAAGTTCGAATTCTACAGCCGGGCTACGCTATCGAATATGATCATGTCGATCCGCGGGAGCTCCATTTCTCCCTCGAAACGAAACGACTGCCCGGGCTTTTCCTCGCCGGCCAGATCAACGGCACGACTGGCTATGAAGAGGCCGCAGCCCAAGGCCTGGTCGCTGGATTGAATGCAGCGCGCAAGGCCGGCGGGTCGGATGCGATCGAATTCAGCCGGACAGAGTCCTATATCGGCGTAATGATCGATGATTTGACGTCGAAGGGTGTTTCGGAGCCCTATCGCATGTTCACGTCCCGGGCGGAATATCGTCTGTCGCTGCGCGCCGACAATGCGGATCAGCGCCTGACGCCACTCGGCATCGAGCTCGGCATTATCAGCCACGAGCGGCGAGAGAAATTCGAAATCTGGGCCGAAGAGCTTAATTGGGCGCGGGACTATGCGCAAAATGTCTCGCTGACGCCAAAGCAAGCGGTGGAATTCGATCTCAAGCTGAACCAGGATGGACAGAGACGGTCGGCCTATGATCTTCTGTCCTATGCGGATATCGATTTCGCCCGGATTGCGTCAATCTGGACTGATCTGGAGAAAACATCCGGGCGCGTTCGTGAGGCGCTGGAGATCGAAGCCGCCTATCATGTCTATATGGACCGCCAGGCTTCGGACATTGCTCAGGTCAAGCGAGAAGAAAGCCGCAGAATTCCCGATACTCTCGATTTCGCTACGTTGTCAGGGTTGTCAAACGAACTAAAGCAGAAGTTGCAACGGCACAAGCCGGCGAATATTTCGCAAGCGTCTCGAATTGACGGCATGACGCCTGCCGCGATATCGCTTCTTCTGGTGGCGATACGCCGTCACGGCGACGAGCGGATCGCCTCCTGATTGCAACATTTGAGAGTCTGATCCTAGTGACAACCGTAATGAGTGTTTCACGTGAAACGCGGGACCGCTTGGAGCGTTTTGCGGCGCTGTTTCAAAAATGGTCGCGCAGCATAAACTTGGTCGCTTCTTCGACGCATGCCGAGCTTTGGGATCGGCATATTCGCGACAGCTTACAGATTTATGCGCTGTCGCCCGGCGCATTCTCCTGGGTTGATCTGGGCAGCGGCGGCGGCTTTCCTGGAATAATTACTGCCATTTGCCTCGCCGAACTCGGCGACGGTTGGGTCCACCTGGTCGA
This sequence comes from Rhizobium sp. P2_G2, assembly GCF_056403555.1. NCBI lineage: Bacteria > Pseudomonadati > Pseudomonadota > Alphaproteobacteria > Hyphomicrobiales > Rhizobiaceae > Rhizobium > Rhizobium sp. P2_G2. The sequence goes on along the minus strand of NZ_JBFUFF010000007.1, from coordinate 118,077 downwards.
AAGCAACCACAAGAAGGCGTCCTTTCTCAGAATGGCGCTGCTTGAAACAGGCGCTCGAGGTTCCGTTCATTCGATAAGAATTGAAACGGCTACGGAATTGCTCCCGTCTTGCGATCGTGTTTCGGCGCGGGCGCTCGCAGACCTGGATAGTCTTTGCGAATTTATTGAACCTTGGGCGACGCGAAATCAGAATCTCAAGGCATTTTTTCATAAAGGCCGGGATTACCGGCGCGAAGTCGAAATTTCGCATAGGCGCTGGAAATTCGATCTGGTAGAACATTCCAGTGTGATTGAAAGCGACTCTGTCATCCTTGAGATCAGCGATCTCACACGGAAGTCAATGTAATCGGTGGGCGGTATGAGAAAGAATCGTATCATTACCATCGCCAATCAGAAGGGTGGCGTCGGTAAAACGACGACGGCCATCAATCTGGCGACTGCGCTGGCGGCGATTGGCGAGAGTGTCCTTATTGTTGATCTGGATCCTCAGGGGAATGCCAGTACCGGTCTCGGCATCAATCGGCGGGACAGAAAGCTGTCGACCTACGATCTGCTTGTGGGCACACATAGCATAGCCGAAGTGGCGATTGCGACCGTGGTTCCCAATCTCTTCATTGCAGCATCCACGATGGACCTCCTTGGTGTTGAAATGGAGATCGGTCGTGAGAGCGACCGTGTATTCCGGCTCAAAAAGGCGCTCGCGGGCGGTGGCGCGGAGGCCTACGACTATATTCTAGTAGATTGTCCTCCCTCGTTCAATTTGCTGACAATGAATGCCATGGCCGCGGCGCAGTCGGTTCTGGTGCCGCTGCAATGCGAATTTTTCGCGCTTGAGGGCCTTAGCCAGCTGCTGGAAACCATCGATCAAGTACGGCAGACGGTCAATCCAACGCTGGATATCCAGGGCATCGTGCTGACAATGTTCGATGCCCGTAACAATCTGGCGCAACAGGTTGTTTCGGATGTACGAGAACATCTCGGTGAAAAGGTCTATCACACGCTGATCCCCAGAAATGTCCGCGTCTCCGAGGCTCCCTCCTATGGCAAGCCGGCGATCCTCTACGATCTCAAATGTGCCGGCAGCCAAGCCTATCTTCAACTCGCGTCGGAAGTCATTCAGCGAGAACGGCAGAGCAAAGCTGCCTGATTTGATTCACCTCCGAAATAACTGGTGCATGCGTTATGAACGATGATCCCTCAAAACGCCGTCTCGGCCGTGGACTTGCCGCACTCATTGGAGAGATGGACCAGCCGTTGACAGCGGCTCCAGGCCGTCCCGCGATCAGCGCGGACCGCAAGGTTCCGATCGAACTGATCAGCCGTAATCCGAAGAACCCGCGAAAGAATTTCTCCGAGGACGAATTGCAGGATCTGGCGTCTTCGATCCGGCAGCACGGGATTGTGCAGCCGGTCGTGGTGCGTACGGTCGGTGACAGTAAATACGAGATCATCGCTGGCGAGCGCCGCTGGCGCGCGGCCCAGCTGGCGGGGCTTGTCGAAATTCCGGTGATCATTCGCGATGTCGATGATCGCACGGCGCTCGAACTTGCAATTGTCGAAAACGTTCAGCGCTCCGACCTCAATCCGGTCGAAGAGGCGATGGGCTATGAACAGTTGATTGCAGAGCATGGCTACACGCAAAATGATCTTGGCGAAATCATCGGCAAGAGCCGATCGCATGTCGCCAACAGCTTACGGTTGTTGAAACTGCCGGATCCCGTGCGCCAGATGCTGTTCGACGGCAGCCTTTCCGCCGGTCACGCACGTGCTCTGATCCCGACGTCCGATCCTGTGGCGCTGGCCAAGGCGATCGTCAACAAGGGGCTTTCCGTGCGCGATGCCGAGCGGCTGGCGCAGAACGACATCAAGGCGCAGAGCAATCCCGCCGGCACCGAACCCAAAGCGCCGGAAAAGGATGCCGATACGATGGCGTTGGAGCGCGATCTTTCCAACCGGCTCGGCCTGCAAGTCAAGGTGTCTCACAACGGCGAGGGCGGACGCCTGGTGATTGCCTATAAGTCCCTGGAACAGTTGGAGCAGATCTGCCGGCTGCTTGAGCGAGTCTGATAGCGGATCGTATTGATCTATAGAATCGAACTGTGCCCGGGCTAGACGCAGTTTCCTTTGCCGCGTCAGCGACGGGTACTCTTGTTTCTCTCGGCAATCAACGTGGTCGCGAGCAGGGTTTGCATCGCGATCGTATCTTCCAGGGCGGCGCGCTGGCGTGTCTGCAGGATGGCAGACTGCAGCCGGTTGAGTTCGATGGAAATGGCCGTGGATGTCCAATTCCGCAGCGCGTTCTCGATGATCGGGCGACGTCGGAAATGCAGCGATCGCGCGTGTTGGCTCAGTGCATCGCCTGTGGAGATTTTCCGGGCGTCCATGTCGGAGCGCATGACGTCCAATAATTGAAATTGCCGCAGGCACCCCTGTAGGATCAGGAACACGCTGGTTTTCGAGGCGATGACTTTTTGGGTCGCGTGCAGGAAGCCGGCCTTGTCGCCTTGGAGGACGGCGTCAACGGCGTCATCGGTGGAAATAGCGCTCGCGTCGCCAATGATATCAAGCACATGCTGCAGTTTGATGATGGGCTCGCCCATGGCGTAGAGCGCGAGCTTGCGGATTTCACCACGGGAAGCGATGCGGTCCCCGCCGAGACTTTCCAGGAGAGACTGCCGCGCATCCGAGTCGATTCGCAGCTGAAACGAAGTCAGTTCTTCGTCGATCAACGCGTTCAGGCTCTTTGTGTCGTCGGCGTAACAGGGTATGGCGACCGCGGCGTGACCACTCTCAGCGGCTTTTCGCAGATTGGCGCCCTTCTTCAGGTCGCCGGCTTCGATGATGATCCAGGCATTCTCCGGCGCCTTCTCGGAGAGTGCCGCGAGTGCCTCCGACAGGTTCTTGTCGGCGCCGGCGCCTTTGATCCAGATGAGTTTCTCGCCGCCGAACAAGCCGGTCGAATAGGCTTCATCGAATAGACGGCCGGGGTCACCGGCCAGGTCCGATGCGTCGAGGCGCATGAAGGAAAAGGCGTCGTCGGTGCTGACGCCTGTGATCTTGACGAGCTCGCCGGCGCGTTCGGAAACCAGGCCCCGATCAGGGCCGTAGATCAGGAAGATGCGATAATCGCGGGCGCGCCGCTTCACGAATTGGTCGAATTCGTGGGCCTTGATCTCCGCCATGCGTCAAAATCCAGAAAAAACAGGTGGTTCGTCAGCGCGATATCCAGACCGCGAGGTCGGCGCGGATGAGTTCGGCGAGTTCGCGAGCGGAGCGGTCTTCGGCATCCTTGATGGCGCGCAGCTTGGCATATTGCTGGCCGGGGAAGTCGACGAGCGCCACGGAAGAACGATGACCGGTGCGCAGGACTTCGCCGGTCGAAATGCGCTTCAGCGTGAAATCCGCCTTCAATACCAGACGGCCGGCGCGCGGCAGATCGGTGGTCAGATCGAGCAGCACGCCGACATTGCGTTCGACGAGCTTGATATCGACCTGATATTCCGGATTTGCTGGCTCGCCGGCGCCGCCGGATGTCAGGAAGATCAGATCATTGCGCAATTGCAGCTCGACGCGCGTTTCGGCTTCCGAAAACACGATCGATTTCAGCGCCGGATCCACCTTGCTGTCCGTGGCATAAAGCGGCCGCACGGTGCAGCCGCTCACCAGCAGCAGAAGTGGCAGGACCAGCGCCGCCAGGAGGGTTTTTGCGCCGGACCGGACTTTCAGCTCAAACCACGACATTCACGATCCTCTGCGGAACCACGATGATCTTCTTCGGCATCTTGCCGTCCAGCGCGGAACGGACGCTGTCGAGCGCCAACACTGCTTCTTCGACCGAACTTTGATCCGCATCGCGCGCGATTGTCAAATCCGCCCGCTTCTTGCCGTTGATCTGCACCGGCAGCGTGATGACGTTTTCAGCCACCAGCGCTTCGTCATAGGCGGGCCAGCCGGCTTCGCAGACCATGCCGGTATTGCCGAGCAGGCCCCAGCACTCTTCGGCCAGATGCGGCGTCATCGGCGCAACAAGGCGGACCAGGATTTCCACGGCCTCTCGGGCGGCTGCGATTGTCACCGCGTCCGCCTTGCCGGAGGCAACCTGGGTCAGGGGTGCCGCAAGGGCATTGACCAGTTCGTAGATGCGGGCGACGGCCTTGTTGAAGCCCAACCGCTCATAGTCATATCCGACAGCCTTCAGCGTCTTGTGGGCAATCTGCGAGATGGCCAGCGCTTCGCCATCCTGAGCCGGCTTGCTTTGTACGCCCCTCAAAACGTCGGCCGCTTCGGAGACCAGCCGCCAGACGCGCTGGACAAAACGGTGCGCGCCCTCGACGCCGGCCTCGGTCCAGATCACGTCGCGATCGGGCGGCGAATCGGACAGCACGAAAAAGCGAGCCGTATCAGCACCATAGGAGCCGATAATGTCGTCGGGATCGACGACGTTCTTCTTCGACTTCGACATCTTTTCGATAGAGCCGATGGCGATCGGCTCGCCGGTGTCCATATGCGAGGCGATGCGCTTGCCGTCGATCTCGTCGACCTTGACGAAGGCCGGCTCGATCCATTCGCGGCCATGGCCTTCGCCGCGGCTATAGGTCTCGTGCACGACCATGCCCTGGGTGAATAGGCCCTTGAACGGCTCGTCGAGACCGACATGGCCGGTCTCGCGCATGGCGCGGGTGAAGAAGCGCGAATAGAGCAGGTGCAGGATCGCATGCTCGATGCCGCCGATATATTGGTCGACCGGCAGCCAGGCATTGGCGACGGCAGGGTCGGTCGGCGCATCTTCCCAGGGCGCGGTGAAGCGGGTGTAATACCAGGAGGAATCGACGAAGGTGTCCATCGTGTCGGTTTCACGACGCGCGTCGGCGCCGCATTGCGGGCAGGCGACGTGGCGCCAGGTCGCATGGCGATCGAGCGGATTGCCGGGCTTTTCGAAGTCGACATCGTCAGGCAGCTTGACCGGCAAGTCCTTCTTCGGCACTGGCACGACGCCGCAGACTTCGCAATGGATGACCGGAATCGGGCAGCCCCAATAGCGCTGACGCGAAATGCCCCAGTCGCGCAGGCGGAAATTCACCTTGCGTTCGCCTTGCGGCTGGTCGTGGATGAAATGACTGGCCAGGCGATTGGCAACCTCTTCGAAGGCGGCATCCGTGGTCATGCCGTCGAGGAAACGCGAATTGATCATCACGCCGTCGTCGACATAGGCGGTGTCGGTGACCTTGAACTCGTCCTTGTTGCCATCCTTCGGCATCACCACCGGCACGACCGGCAGGCCGTATTTGTTGGCGAAATCGAGGTCGCGCTGGTCGCCCGACGGGCAGCCGAAAATGGCGCCCGTGCCATATTCCATCAGCACGAAATTGGCGATGTAGACCGGAATCTGCCAGTCGCGGTCGAAGGGATGCAGCACGCGGATGCCGGTGTCGACACCCTTTTTCTCGGCTGTCTCCAAGGCAGCGACCGACGTGCCGGAACGGCGGCATTCCTCGCAGAACTCGGCGATCGCCGGATCGCGCTCGGCGGCAGCCTTGGCGACCGGGTGATCAGCCGAGATGGCCAGAAAGGAGGCGCCGAACAGCGTGTCCGGGCGGGTCGTATAGACCATGATGTCGCGGAGATCGCCGATCGTGTTGCTCGGCACCGTCTCCCAGCGAACGGTCAGGCCTTCGGAGCGGCCGATCCAGTTCTTCTGCATCAGCCGGACCTTTTCCGGCCATTGGTCGAGCGTGTCGAGCCTGTCCAGCAGATCCTGGGCGAAGGCGGTGATCTTGAAGAACCATTGCGTCAGCTCGCGCTGTTCGACCAGCGCGTCGGAGCGCCAGCCGCGGCCATCGATGACCTGCTCGTTGGCGAGCACGGTCATGTCGACTGGGTCCCAATTGACCTTGGAATTCTTGCGATAGACCAGGCCCTTTTCCATCATGTCGAGGAAGAGATGCTGCTGGCGGTGATAGTAGTCGACGTCGCAAGTGGCGAATTCGCGCGACCAATCCAGCGAAAGTCCCATGGATTTCAGCTGCTTGCGCATGGCGGCGATGTTGTCGTAGGTCCAGGATTTCGGATGGACCTTGTTCTTCATCGCCGCGTTTTCGGCCGGCATGCCGAAGGCGTCCCAGCCCATGGGATGCAGCACGTTGAAGCCGCGGGCGCGCTTGTAGCGGGCGACGACATCGCCCATGGCATAGTTGCGCACATGGCCCATATGGATGCGGCCCGACGGATAGGGAAACATTTCGAGGACGTAATATTTTTCACGCGGGTCGGTGTTATCGGTTTCGAAGACTTTCGCCTCGGCCCAATGCTGCTGCCAGCGCGGTTCGACCTCGCGCGGATTATAACGTTCTGATGCCATGTGATGCTGTCCGGAACCCAGAATTCTCGAATAAATTTGGGGCTGACCTTCATCATGAAAGCCGCGTCGCGTCAAGTTTTTCGGCGGAATGGATCGGCCCCGGTCTTGGCAATCATATGGTGGTTCCGCTACGGAGAAACCAGAAGTTTGGGAGTATGACATGTCGGTCGTCGAACAGTTCAACGAAGTCAAGGCGAGGATGGAAAAGGCGGCGGAAGAGGCGGGATGCCAGGATCGTGCCGACCTCGTCGCCGTGACCAAGACTTTTTCGGCCGAGCATATCCTGCCGGTGCTCGAAACCGGACACCGGTTTTATGGTGAAAACCGGGTGCAAGAGGCCGAGGGCAAATGGCCGGCGCTGAAAGCACAGTTTCCGGACATTGAGTTACACCTGATCGGACCGTTGCAATCCAACAAGGCGGTGGATGCGGTGGCGCTGTTCGACGTCATCGAGACCGTCGATCGAGAGAAGATCGCCCGCACCATCAAGGCGGAGATCGACAAACAAGGCAAGGCGCCAAAACTCTATGTCCAGGTCAATACCGGCCTGGAGCCGCAGAAGGCGGGGATTGCCCCGGATGACACGCTCGCTTTTGTCACATTCTGCCGCGACGAACTTTCCCTCAGAATTGAAGGGCTCATGTGCATTCCGCCGGCGGATGAAAATCCGGGGCCGCATTTCGCCCTGCTTGGCAAGCTGGCGCGAGAATGCGGTGTAGCGAAACTGTCCATGGGCATGTCGGGGGATTTCGAGACGGCGATCGGTTTCGGTGCGACCAGCGTGCGGGTCGGTTCGGCGATTTTTGGGCATAGATAGGAGAAGTATGGACCAGGATGTCGCTGTCGACAGATCCGTCACCTTAACTCTCACGCCGGACGATTTCGTTCGAGCATCTCAGTTAAGCATGATCCGATGGTACAAGAAGCCGGGGATATGGTGGCGATACGCGGCAGTTGGTATTCTCATGGGACTGGCGGTGATCGGACTGCTGGACGGCCAGTTGCCCCCGAACCCAATGGTCTTCATTGTCATCGTTATGGCGGCCTTGTACATCAGGCTGGTTTTGGCCTATTTCTTCTTTGTTCCGGCAACTGCACGGAAACGGTTTTCCCAAAGCAAGGCATTTCTTGGCCCGATCGTGTATTCCTGGTCGGAGCAGGAAATACAGTTTTTCGGCGAACTCGGCAGCGCTCGACTTCCGTGGAAGGACATGGCCGATCACGCGGAAAACGACGCTATGCTGTTGTTCTATCCGACGCCGCGAGTCATCTATATCGTACCGAAGCGTTTTCTCACCAGGAGGCAAATCGCGGACCTGATCAACTGCGCCTCTGCAAATATGGAATGATAACGGTTCATCCGCCTGCGTCCACCCTCATTGGGTCACTCGCACGGTGGACCCTTCAAGGCCTCATTCCGCTTCGCGTCATGAGGCGCTTTTTCGACACAGTCGGAAAAGCCTCGAAGGGTCCGGCCAAGCGCCGAAACAGACCCGGCAGGCGCACCTACATGGCCGCCGGCACCTTCCGCACGAACCGCTGCTCCGGCAGATCGAAACCCCATTGCGTCCCCCGCCACTCCTCCGCCAGTTCAAACCCAAAGGACTCATAAAGCTTTCGCGCTGCATCCAATCCCCGGAACGTCCAGAGGTGAATCTCCGGAAACCCGTACGCATCGCAGAATTTCACCGCCTCGGCCACGAGCTTTCGTCCGGTGCCCGTCCCGCGCAAATCGTCCTCGACGATTACCCAGCGCAGATGTGCCTTGCCATCACCCAGGTCTTCGCCATCGATGGCGATCGAGCCCTTGATCTGGCCGGTCTCGACGGCAAGCCACATCTGGTTGCCGGGACGATCCAGGCGGGGAACGAAATCGGCGAGGCCGCTCGCGACCTTGGCTTCGAAGACGGGCGGAAAATTCCAGTCGTCGGCATAGTAGCGACCATGCATTTCGGCAACGCGGCCAATGGCGCCCGGCAGAAAACCAGGGACGATTTCAACCTTCTTGTCCGTCCGTGAAACCCCGTCACCGCGTGTCATGCTCAGTGCACCGGCATAGGCGGAAAGCCCATCGATCACTTGCGTCCGCGCATGGTCTTCCAGCGAATTCAGCGCGCGGTCGACACGTGTGTTGGCGTATCGGTCGATATCGGCGAGCAGCGCTCGGCCGGACGGGGTCAGCATCAGGATTTTTGCGCGGCCATCGGTCTCGCTTGCGATTTCCGAGATCAGCCCGCGATCGACAAGTCGTGCCAACATACGGCTGATCGTGGATTTCTCCAGTCGCAGCGTCTGACCGAGTTCTCCGGCCGTCAAACCAACATGGTTGCCGATCTCGATGATGGCGTGCACGGCGGATGGCGAAAGATCGGTCTCGGCGAGGGTCGGCCGCATGAAGCCGAGGTCTCGCACCATGCGCCGGGAGGCATCGCGGACGGAAAGGATATCGGCACGGGTCAGGGCGGCATTCACGGCGGGACCTCGAATATAGTTGTATACTACAACTATATTCGAGGCGGTAACGTCTGACAAGAGCGTACTGCAAATCCTCGCATCGGCTTGAAAACCCGGATGTTGCGGACTAAGAGACGCCAGCCTCAACTCCAACCTTCAGAAAGTCTGGCAATGTCACGCACGCTTTTTCTGCTGCCCGGTGACGGCATCGGCAAGGAAACCATGGCGGAAGTCCGCAAGATCATCGCCGCGATGAACGAAAAGTTCGGCGCGGGTTTCGAGACCGATGAAGGTCTCGTCGGCGGCTCGGCCTATGATGCGCATGGCAAGGCGATTTCGGAAGAGGATATGGCCAAGGCGCTCGCCGCCGATGCGGTTCTGTTCGGCGCCGTCGGCGGCCCGAAATGGGATGGCGTGCCCTATGACGTGCGGCCCGAGGCCGGGTTGCTCCGGCTGCGCAAGGATCTGGCGCTGTTCGCCAATCTGCGGCCGGCGATCTGCTATCCGGCGCTCGCCAACGCTTCGTCGCTCAAGCCCGATGTGGTCGAAGGCCTCGACATCCTCATCGTCCGCGAATTGACCGGTGGCGTCTATTTCGGCTCGCCCAAGGAGATCATCGATCTCGGCAACGGCCAGAAGCGCGGCATCGATACCCAGGTCTATGACACGTTCGAGATCGAACGCATTTCCTCGGTCGCCTTCGAGTTGGCGCGTACGCGCAACAATAAAGTCTGCTCGATGGAAAAGCGCAACGTGATGAAGTCCGGGGTTCTTTGGAACGAAGTCGTAACCCAGACGCACAAGGCCAAATATCCCGACGTTCAGCTCGACCACATGCTCGCCGATGCCGGTGGCATGCAGCTGGTGCGTTGGCCGAAGCAGTTCGACGTCATCGTCACCGACAATCTGTTCGGCGATATGCTCTCCGACATCGCCGCCATGCTGACCGGCTCGCTCGGCATGCTGCCGTCGGCGTCGCTCGGCGCCCCCGATCCGAAGACCGGCAAGCGCAAGGCGATGTACGAGCCGGTGCATGGTTCGGCGCCCGACATTGCCGGCCAGGGTATCGCCAACCCGATCGCCATGATCGCCTCGTTTGCCATGTGCCTGCGCTATTCCTTCAACATGATCAAGGAAGCCGACACGCTGGAAAAGGCCATCGCCAATGTGCTCGACCAGGGCATCCGCACCGGCGACATCATGTCGGAAGGTGCCAAGAAGGTCGGCACAACCGAGATGGGCGATACGATCCTGGCGGAATTCCTCAAACTCTCTGCTTGATTTGCCGGAAGGCCGACGCATATCTCTGCAATGACAGAGAAAAAGCCCGGTCTTCTTGCACTCTACAGAGATCGCTATCGCGCCACGCAAGCGGAGCATCGGCCTGTGCCGGTGCTCTTTCCATTCCTGGCGGCTGTTGTTCTGGTGGCCGCTGCCTTCCTGTTCCTGGATCCGATCGCAGGTCGGCTCTATGGCCACTGGCCGGCCTGGCTCGCCGATCCTGCCGCGCATGTGACGGATGTCGGCCGTTCGTGGTGGATACTCACGCTGGCAACGTTGGTGGTTGTCGGTGCCCGGGCTTTTCAAAAATTGTCAAAGAGTGCTCGCGGCGGACAGATTGCGGCGCGCCTCATTCCGATCGCCATCTATATCCTTGTCTCGGTTGGCCTTGCCTCCCTGATCGTCAACACGGTCAAGCGGGTGATCGGGCGGCCGAGACCCGTGCTCTTTGCCGAGGATGGGCTGTTTTCCATGCACCCCCTGAGCTGGAATTTCAACCTGGAGAGCTTTCCATCGGGCCATTCGACGGTGAATGGCGCGCTGTTCATGGCGCTGTCGCTGCTTTTTCCGCGCTTTCGCTGGCCACTGCTGGTGTTGGGTTTTTGCTTCGCATTGACGCGCGTCTTCGTCGGCGCGCATTTTCCAAGTGACGTTACGGCGGGCTTTGCCTTCGGCATGTGGTTTTCGTTCGCCACGGCCTTGCTGTTTTCCCGCTTTGGCATCCTGTTCGACGGCAGCGGTGGAAAACGGATGGCGCGGATATAAAAACCCGGCGCGATCGCTCGCGCCGGGTAAGTCTGGGGGCGGGAGAACTCAGATCGTATGAATGTTGTTGTTCTTCGTCTCGCGCAGGAAGAGCGTGCCGATCACCAGGCTCATGACTGCGATGACGATCGGATACCAGAGACCGTAGTAGATATCGCCCTTCGCGGCGCTGAGTGCGAAGACGATCGCCGGAAGAAGGCCACCGAACCAGCCATTGCCGACATGATAGGGCAGCGACATGCCGCTATAGCGGATGCGGGTCGGGAACATTTCCACCAGCATGGCCGCGATCGGGCCGTAGACCATGGTCACGTAGATCACCAGCACGAAGAGGATGGCGATGCACTGGAACCAATTGACCTGCGCCGGATCGGCATAGATTTTGAAGTCACCGCCGCCCGGCACCTTGTAGACGGGCAGGCTGGCCGTACCGTTGAGATCCGCCGCGGTCATGATCTTTTCGCGGATCAGTTTGGCGGCCGACATGGTCTCCGGCGCCGTGGCCTTGACCTTGGCTTCGTCAAGGCCGAGTTCGGGATTGGCAGCGACGAAGGCGGCGATCTTCGGTTCAGCCACCTGGGCGGGAGCACGGGTGAGCGGATAGCCAGCGGTCTTCAGCGCCGTGAATGCCGCCTTTTCGAATTTGGCCGTGTTGGCCTTGGCGTCGGCGCCTGTGTTGACGAAACTCGGGATTGTCGCATCGCCGATCTTGACGGAGGCCACCGTGCCGGCTGCGGCTGGCGCCACGGTATACGAGACCGAGTTCTTGGCAAGGAAGGCAGTCGCCACGTCGCACGACGTGGTGAACTTGCTGGTGCCGGTCATGTTGAACTGGAACGAGCAATCTGCCGGATCAGCGGTCACCGTCGCATGGATGGTCTGCTGGGCGGTGTAGAGTGCCGGATTGCCGGCCCAGGTCAGCGCCTTGAACAGCGGGAAATAGGTGACGGCGGCAAGCAACAGGCCGAGCATGATGATCGGCTTGCGGCCGATCTTGTCTGACAGCCAGCCGAACACGACGAAGAAGATCGCGCCGAGGCCGAGAGCCACCGCGACCATGATGTTGGCCGAGGCGAGGTCGATCTTCAGCACGTTCTGCAAGAAGAACAGCGCGTAGAACTGGCCGCCATACCAGACGACGGCCTGGCCGGCGACGGCGCCGAACAAGGCGAGCAGCGCAATCCTGGCGTTTTTCCACTGGCCGAAAGCCTCGGTCAGGGGCGCCTTGGAATGTGTGCCTTCTTCCTTCATGCGCTTGAAGACAGGCGATTCGTTCATCCGCATGCGAATCCAGACCGAGATACCCAGCAGGATCGATGAAACGATAAAGGGAATGCGCCAGCCCCATTCGGCGAAGCCGTCCTTGCTCATCATGAACTGCACGAGCAGGATGACGATCAGCGACAGGAACAGGCCCATTGTCGCGGTCGTCTGGATCCAGGACGTATAGAAGCCGCGTCGGCTATCGGGCGCATGTTCGGCAACGTAGGTCGCCGCACCGCCATATTCGCCACCGAGTGCAAGGCCCTGCAACAGGCGAAGCGCGATCAGGATGATCGGGGCGGCGATGCCGAGCGTGGCCGCGCCGGGCAGGAGACCGACCAGGAAGGTAGACGAACCCATGATCAGGATCGTGACCAGGAAGGTGTATTTGCGGCCGACCAGGTCCCCCAGGCGTCCGAACACCAGGGCGCCGAAAGGCCGCACCAGGAAGCCCGCGGCAAAGGCGAGCAAAACGAAAATGTTACGGGTCGTTTCCGGATAGGAGTTGAAGAAGGCGAAGCCGATATAGGTACCGAGCGAGCCGTAAAGATAGAAGTCGTACCATTCGAAGACGGTGCCGAGGGAGGAGGCGAAGATGACCTTCTTCTCCTCCGACGACATGGGCCGCGATTGGGCCATGGACATGGTCATGTCTGCCATTGCAAATCCTCCAAAGTGCCGGCGCAGCAACCCTCCTCAAGGCTTTCCTCTGCGCGGATTGCAAAAAGATGGCAGAATTCGGCCGCACGCGGCAGCCTTGCTTTATGCTTATGACGAAAGTCTTAGGTGCAGTGCGGGATGGAAACGGATGGCTCCTGCAGGCAACAATCCTTGTCATCACAACGCCTCGGAAGCCCAGTGCGGACCGGTTTTTCCTGGACGCCTCTATGCCAGCCCGGAAAGCTTGAAGCATGCTGCCTGCGCTAGGCTAAAGACATCTCGCCAAGCCGCTGGCCAGCCGCTCGCATCAGCGCGGCGGACGATCAAATCAATGAAGCAGGACCGCAATGAACGCATTGTTATTGGCCTCATGTGTCTTCGTGATCCTCGGATTGTCGATGTCAGCCGGCATGGCCGTTCGCGATCGGCTTCCGGCGCATCACCTCAATACGGATTCGAAAGAGGTGATGCAGCTGGCAACGGCGGTTGTCGGAACGCTCGCAGCGCTGGCCCTTGGCCTGTTGATCGCTTCGGCCAAAACCGCTTATGACGATGCCGAGCGCGACCTCAAGGCAACGGCGGCCAACATTGTCCTCCTCGATCGCGTCATGGCGCAATATGGATCGGAAACCCATGACACCAGGCTCCTGCTGCGCAAGCTCATCCAGAACCGGCTCGACCGCGGTTGGAGCATCCAAACGAGCGATCAGGTAGGGGCCGGGACGCCACCGGAATTTCAGGACATTGAAACCATTCAGGCCGGCCTTCGGTCGCTCGACCCGCAGGACCATGCCCGAAAATTTCTCCAGAGCCGGGCGCTCGACGTGTCGGGAAAAATAGCCGAAGGCCATTGGCTGCAGGTTGAGACCGCGGACGAGGGCCTGCCATGGGGATTCTTCGTCGTTCTGATCTTCTGGCTCGCATTGCTGTTCGGGACCTTTGGGCTGCAGGCGCCCCCGAACGCCACGGTGATGATCATCAACACGATCTGCGCCTTGTCGGTGGCCGGCGCCATTTTCGCGATCTCCGACATGGACAATCCCTATGCGGGTTTCATCCACATATCCGATGCGCCGCTGCAGGGCGCGCTGACGCGGTTGGGGCAGTCCTGACATCCGGCCTCCGAATTTCAGGTGACATGATCGCCTTTTGCAAACTTTGCCATGCGAATGATCCCGAGCTGGCGGCATATGGATCATGGCAATTGCGGCGTATGCCTATGGTTCCCGGTCATTGGCGACTGCCTGGCGGCGTTGATGGCTGGCTTTTCCCTTGACTTGCCGGGAAAACACGCTACAGGAAATCCCGTTGAAAGGGACCACTTCATGACGGGTTGCTTGAGAGCGCCGGTTTCCATGTACCGTTCGGACGTCATGTCCGGCGCAGGTTCGCTTTTTTCTCCTGAATACAAAACCAGGGCCACCAAAACGACGACGAAAACCGTCTGACGTTCCTGGCCCGCCGCTCTCTCCCCGGCTCAAGGCCGGGAGCGGGACCTGACGCGGTTTTGGCGATCAAGGTCCGATCTCATCAACCGGTGGAGAGAAAAGAAAGAGACGATCACAATGGGTTTCAAGATTGCAGTCGTAGGCGCCACCGGCAATGTCGGGCGCGAAATGCTCAACATCCTCGCCGAGCGCGATTTCCCGGCCGACGAGGTCGTGGCGCTTGCCTCTGCGCGCTCGCATGGAACCGAGGTTTCCTATGGCGACAAGACGCTGACGGTTAAGAATCTCGAAAACTACGACTTCAAGGGCACGGACATCTGCTTGATGTCGGCTGGCGGCGCAGTATCGATGAAGTGGTCGCCGAAGATCGGCCAGCAGGGCTGCATCGTCATCGACAATTCCTCGGCATGGCGCTACGACGCCGAAGTGCCGCTGGTCGTGCCGGAGGTCAATCCGGATGCGGTGGTCAACTTCCGCAAGAAGAACATCATTGCCAACCCGAATTGCTCGACTGCCCAGCTCGTGGTAGCGCTGAAGCCGCTGCATGACCATGCCAAGATCAAGCGCCTCGTCGTTTCGACCTATCAGTCCGTGTCCGGCGCCGGCAAGGATGGCATGGACGAGCTCTTCAACCAGACCCGCGCCGTGTTCGTCGCCGATCCGATCGAATCGAAGAAGTTCACCAAGCGCATCGCCTTCAACGTCATCCCCCATATCGATGTCTTCATGGAAGACGGCTATACCAAGGAAGAATGGAAGGTGCTGGCCGAGACCAAGAAGATCCTCGATCCCTCGATCAAGGTGACCTGCACGGCCGTGCGCGTGCCGGTGTTCATCGGCCATTCGGAATCGGTCAATATCGAGTTCGAGCGCGAGATCACTGCCGAGGAAGCCCGCGAGATTCTGCGTGACGCACCCGGTTGCCAGGTGATCGACAAGCATGAGAACGGCGGCTACATCACGCCATATGAAAGCGCCGGTGAGGATGCGACCTTTATTTCGCGCATTCGCGAAGATGCGACGGTCGAGAACGGCCTGAATATGTGGATCGTCTCGGACAATCTGCGCAAGGGTGCGGCGCTCAACGCCATCCAGATCGCGGAACTTCTTGTTAACCGTGGCCTGATAAAGGCCGCCAAGGCAGCCTGAATCCAGTAGGGATGAATAAAACCCGCCCGGCAAACGTCTGCTTGGCGGGTTTATCCTTTGAAAAATTTAGGGCAGGCTAATCTTCAGTTCGGGCGATTCGACCCGTGACGGCCGGATCGACAATAGAGGACATCATGATCACGACACGAAAACTTGCTGTCGCATTCGCATTTCTCGCTGCTTCTTTCTCCATGACCTCCGGCGCGCTTGCCGCGTCCTGCAGCAAGACATCTGCCGGCTTCGACGAATGGAAGACCGAGTTTTCCGCCGAGGCTGCGGGAAAGGGCATCAACAAGCAGACGCTCGACCGGGTCATGGCCGCCATCATCTACAATAAGGCGACGATCCGTGCGGACCGCGGCCAGCATTCGTTCAAGCTGTCGCTGGACGAATTCATGCGCAAGCGTGGCTCGTCCACCATCGTTGCCCGTGGCCGGCAGATCAAGCGCGCGAATGCGGCGCTGTTCGCTTCGATCGAGAAGCGCTTCGGCGTTCCGGCGGGTCCGCTGATCGCCATCTGGGGCATGGAGACCGGCTTCGGCAGCTATATGGGCCACGAGAACACCTTGTCCGCCGTGGCAACGCTCGCCTTCGATTGCCGCCGCAGCCCCTATTTCACCGACCAGTTCTATGCGGCGCTGAAGCTCACCGAACAAGGTACGATCTCGACAGCGTCGCGCGGTGCCGCCCATGGCGAAATCGGCCAGACACAGTTCCTGCCGAAGAACGTGCTCACTTATGGCGTCGATGGCGATGGCAACGGCCGCATCGACCTGATCGGTTCCAAGGCCGACGCGCTTGCTTCGACGGCCAACCTCTTGCACGGCCATGGCTGGCGCGCCGGCGCCGGCTATCAGAAGGGCCAACCGAATTTCGCCGCCATCAAGGGCTGGAACGATGCTGCCGTCTACCAGCAGGCGATCGCCATCATGGGTGCCCAGATCGATGGGGACACGAAGGGCGAGTGAGTTAGGCGGGCCGGTTTCTCGGGCTTCGTCAGATTGAATATGCAAAATCGCCCGCGCTGATAGCGCGGGCGATTTTGCTTGGTGGCCTATGTTGCTTGATTTCGTGAGAGGCGTTTATGGCGTAGCCGGAAAAGCCTCGAAGAACCAATCCCGAACTACCCCTCGCCTTCCTCCGACACTGTCTCCTCTGCCAGCTGTGGGCGGCTGAAATCGCCGGTCTCCGGGTCCATTATCCAGAGCTCACCGGTGGAGATGTCGAACCAGGCGCCGTAGATCGCCAGCTCACCGCGCTTTTCCAGTGCTGCGATATCCGGAAATGTCCGGAGGTTCTCGATCGAATTGCGGATCGAGATGCGCTCCAGCGCCCGCTGCCGCTCAGCCGGGGTCATGAATTTGTATTGCGTCACCTCTTCGGCGGCCGGCCGCAGCAGGCTCATCCATTTGCCGATGAAATTGCCCGGCGACAGCGGTTCCCCATCGTTGTTGAGCGCCGCGCGGATGCCGCCACAGCGTCCATGGCCCATGACGACGATCTCGCGGATTCTGAGCCCCTGTATGGCGAATTCCAGCGCTGACGAGGTGCCGTGATAGTGCTCGTCCGGACCGTAGGGCGGCACCATATTGGCGACGTTGCGGACGACGAACAGTTCGCCCGGGCCGCAGTCGAAGATCGTCTCCGGCGCGGAGCGCGAGTCGCAACAGGCAATCATCATCGTCCGCGGCTCCTGGCCCTCGGACGCGAGCGAGCGATATCGATTCGATTCGGCCGAATAGCGGCCGTTCATGAAAGAGCGATAGCCGTTGAGCAAATGATCGGGAAACGAACTCATGGGACTTCCTTTCTGCTACCTCTTTTTCGCGCGGGACGGATGCATGAGATGGCGGAGCTGGACCATCGCCATCGGTGTGGCAAAACTCGAATAGTCTTCCGACAGCATAAGCTCGTCGGCGCCGCGCTTGACCGAGCGGGCGAGGATTTCGAACACCGCCGCGGTGGTCATCTGCAAAGCCCGTTCCTCGTCCTCGCCGCTGAGCAGGCGCGACAGGAAGAGCGCCGCGGTGAGGTCGCCCAGGCCGTTCGGCGGATTGTCGACCATGCGGTGCTCGGCGAGTAGCGCCAGTCGGTCGGTGAGCAGCAGATTGCCGACGCCGCCCGACATCATCGGCACGGCGGAGGTAACCAATACGCGGCGCGGTCCTAGCATCAGCGCCGCTTCCATGATTTTGGTATTGGTTTCGAGCGGCGCGCCGGAGAGCCAGGCGAGCTCATATCGGTTCGGCGTGGCAATGTCGGCCAGCGGCAACAGCTGGTCGCGGATGGCCACCGCGATTGGTTCAGGCACGTAGAGCCCCTGCAAGTCGCCGATGACAGGATCGCAAAGGAAGAGGAAATTTGGGTCTCGTTGCTTGAAGGCGCGCGCCAGCCGTGCAACCGCCGCGACCTGTTCCGGATCGCCGAAATAGCCGGTGATCAAAGCCTTGGGGCTGTCGGCCCATTTGGCAGCAATGATGTCATCGATCGCCGCTGAAAATTGCGCCGGCGGCACTGGAATGCGCGTCGAGCGACCGTGGCCGGGATGCCAGGGCAAGATGACGGTGGGCATCGACCAGACAGGATGGCCCATGGTCTCGAGGCTGAAGGCAACAGCGCGGTTTCCCACCGATCCGCGCACGACATGGCTGGAAATGGCGATGATTTCCGCCGGGCTTGGTCTGTCCATATTTTTGTCCTTACTCCCGGGCCTTTGATTGCCGCAGCGCAGCAAAAAGTCAACCGGATTCGGCTGCGGCGCTTTTGCCAGTCGCATGCGGCTCTCGTCTTGCCTTGTTCACGCCAAAATGCCAAGTTCGCCACGGCAAGTGAAGGGGGCGAGCAAGTGGCTGATATTGCTCAGAGAAGCGACAGGCGTGCCGGGCCGCTGGCCATCTTCGGCTGGATGATGTTCGACTGGGCGGCGCAACCCTTCTTCACAGTGGTGATCACCTTCGTCTTCGGCCCCTATTTTGCCGCCAGGATGGTCGCCGACCCGGTGGCCGGCGCATTTGCCTGGAGCAATATCGGCACGATTTCGGCTGTGTTCATCGCCGTGCTCTCGCCCGTGCTCGGCGCCGTCGCCGACGCCACCGGCAACCGCAAATTCTGGATCGGTTTCTTCGCCATCTTCCAGATCGGCGCGACCACGGCGCTCTGGATCGCGGCGCCCGGCAGTTCGGTGGTGTTGATCGGGTTTCTGATCGTCGTTGCTTCCATCGCCGCCGAATATTCCATCGTCTTCAACGATTCCATGATGCCGCGGCTGGTCGGCAGTGAGCAGATCGGCAAGATCTCAAACATTGCCTGGGGGCTTGGCTATGCGGGCGGGCTGATCGCGCTGTTCTTCGTGCTGCTCTGCCTTGCCGGCAATCCGGCGACGGGCAAGACGATCATCATCGGCATGACGCCGCTTTTCGGTCTCGATCCCGCCACCGGCGAAGATGCACGCATCACCGGGCCGCTCGCAGCGATCTGGTATTTTGTCTTCATCCTGCCGATGTTCCTGTTCACGCCGGATTCCTCCAAGCATGTGCCATTGCTGCCGGCGGTTCGTCAGGGGCTCGGCGAACTTCGCGAGACGTTGCGGCGGCTGTCGCACCGGCCGGGATTGATGAAATTCCTGATCGCCCGAATGATCTATCAGGACGGCGTCAATGGCCTGCTCTTCCTGGGCGGTGCCTTCGCTGCCGGCATGTTCGGCTGGGGCACGACGGAGATCGGACTCTACGGCATCATGCTGGCGACCGTGGCGATCTTCGGCTGCCTGGCCGCCGGCTATCTCGACTCCGCACTCGGATCGAAGCCTGTGGTGGTGGCCAGCCTCGTCGTCCTGATCATCGCTACATTCGGCAATATCTCCACCGGGCCGGGCTTCACCCTCTTCGGTCTGGTGCCGCTCTCGACCGCCGACAGCGGCGGTCTGTTCGGCACCGCGGCGGAAAAGGTCTACATTGTCTATGGTGCATTGATCGGCCTGGTCTTCGGCCCTGCACAGGCCTCATCGCGTTCCTACCTGGCGCGTAGCGTCGACATCGACGAAGCCGGCCGCTATTTCGGCATCTATGCCTTTTCAGGCCGCGCGACGGGATTCATGGCCACACTGGTCAACAGCATCTTGATTGCGTTGACCGGATCGGCGCGCGTCGGCATGGCTTCGCTGATCGCGTTTTTTGTCATTGGACTGGCGATCATGGCGTTTACGCCTTATCCAGCAAAAGAGGAAAATAAATAGCCTGCGATTGGATTTTCATCGCAGGCTATTTTATTTCGCGCAAGTTCTTGAGCGAACAGTCTTAATGCCGGAAATGCCGCATTCCGGTAAACACCATGGCGACGCCATGCGCATCGGCGGCATCGATCACCTCCTGGTCGCGCATCGAGCCGCCAGGTTGGATGACCGCCGTGGCGCCGGCGCCGATCACCGACAGCAACCCGTCGGCGAAGGGGAAGAAGGCTTCCGAGGCCGCAGCCGAACCGCGCGTCAGCGGCTGTGACCAGTTATTTGCCTTCGCCGCTTCTTCGGCCTTGAGGCCGGCGATACGGGCGGAATCGACGCGGCTCATTTGGCCGGCGCCGATGCCGGCGGTCTGGCCATCCTTGGCATAGACGACGGCGTTGGATTTCACATGCTTGGCGACCGTATAGGCGAATTTCAGGTCTTCGAGTTCCTGCGCTGTCGGCGCACGCTTGGTGACGACCTTGAGTGTGGCGTCGGCGATCACGGCATTGTCGCGGGCCTGCACCAGGAGGCCGCCGGAGACGGTCTTGGCAGTCAGGCCGGCGGTGCGCGGATCGGGAAGGCTGCCGGTTACGAGGAGCCGCAGGTTGGGCCTGGCGGCAATGATCGCCCTGGCTTCGGTGCTGACCTCGGGGGCAATAATCACCTCGGTGAACAGCTTGACGATCTCGGTCGCGGTGTCGGCGTCCAGCAGCGAATTGAGCGCGATAATGCCGCCGAAGGCGGAGGTGGAATCACAGGCGAGCGCCTTGAGATAAGCCTCCTTCAGGTTCGCACCTGTCGCCACGCCGCAGGGATTGGCGTGCTTGATGATTGCGCAGGCCGGGCCATTCCCCGGTGCGAATTCGGCCACCAGTTCAAAGGCGGCGTCCGTGTCGTTGATATTGTTGTAGGAAAGCTGCTTGCCCTGGATCAGCGTTGCATTCGACACGCCCGGGCGCGTATCGCCGGTGACATAGAAGGCAGCCTTCTGGTGCGGGTTTTCGCCATAGCGCATTTCTTCGCGCAGGACGCCGCCGATGGTGCGGTAGCGCGGCGTCTCGACGCCGAGATCCTCCGCCATCCAGTTGGCAATTGCCGTGTCATAGGCTGCGGTGCGGGCATAGGCCTTCTGGGCCATCAGCTGGCGGAAGCGATAGGGCACAGTGCCTTCGGCCTGCAGCAGTGCGATGAATTCGGCATAGTCGGCAGGGTCGGTCAGCACAGTGACATAGGCGTGGTTCTTCGCAGAAGCGCGGATCATTGCCGGGCCGCCGATGTCGATATTCTCGACGCTTTCCGGATAGTCAGCGCCGCGAGCCCGAACCTCCTCGAAGGGATAGAGATTGATCACCGCAAGATCGATGCCGCCGATACCATGTTCGGTCATCGCCGCCTGGTGCTCGGCGTCATCGCGGATGGCGAGCAGGCCGCCATGCACTTTGGGATGCAGCGTCTTGACCCGGCCATCCATGATCTCGGGAAAGCCGGTGACCTCGGAGACATCGGTCACCGCCACGCCGGCATCCCTAAGCGCCTTATAGGTGCCGCCGGTGGAAAGGATTTTTACGCCTTTGCCGGCAAGCGCCGCAGCCAGTTCAACGATGCCGCTCTTGTCTGAGACGGAGAGCAGCGCCGTCTTGATCTCCACGCGATCGGGTGCCGGAATGCGCTTGGAGTGGACTGCCATGATGATCTCCTGCCTGTGAATGGACGCCGTGGCGTTAGCACAGCGAAAGGCGGGATAAAACCCTCAAATCGGCAGATCAGGAATGCGGAGCGGCCTTCTTCATCAACACCCATTGCACTTCCGGCAGCTGTGCAGGGGCGAAGGCAAGTTCGATTTGCCTGGAAGCACGGATGCCGCTCGGATCGGCGAAGAATACGTCATCTTCGACAGCGAGTTCGACATCGATGGAGGACAGCGTCCAGCACTCGCCGTCCGGTGCCAGGAGCTGCACTTCATGCGCATCCACGGTCTTGATCTCGATCTGCGGATGGATATGGAAACGGATGACGGCCTGGTCCGTGGATGTTTCCGCGGGATCGCCGTTCTCGGCGGTTTTCAGCCGGTCCTTGCCACGGATCATCGTGCCGGTGGAATTGATCTGGATGGCGCGCTCGTGGATCAGCCCGAAGAGTTCGAGATAGCCGTCATGCGCCGCCGTCACTCCGCCGCCGTCGCCATCGCTATCGTGCCGCTCCAGCAGCACTTCGCTGACGCCGTCGGAGAAGGCGCCGCCCGCCGCCGATCCCTTGCCAACTCGGCTGGACGACGTGTCGTTGAGCGTCAGTGTCGAATGCGCCGCGGTGGCCCGCGCCAGCTGCCGGTAGTGATCGCCCGCAAAGCGGGGAGAACCGGAATTGATGATGTAGCGATGCTTGCCCGACGAAAGCTCGAATGACAGGCAGCCGGCATGGGCCGTCCTCGACAGTTCCGCCGATTGCGCCACTCCGGTATCCATCAGGATCACGGTGTCGCCGATGGTCAGCCGCTGGTAGCCCGCATGTGGCAGCGCCTTGAAGGGTGTGCCGGCGGTTTCGTCATAGCGCAGCACCGACATCAGCTCGTTGGCAAGCGTCGTCGTGGCGCCGTTGAACAGTGCCAACTCGCCGCCCTGATGGCGGAAGAAGCGCAGCGCCGGATACATGCGGTCGATCGCCGGGATCAGCCGCGGTGGCAGGTCGATGCCGAGATTGACATAGGTTTGCCGGAGCGGCAGCAGGTCGAGCAGGAGTTCGAGGCCGGCGCGCGGATTACGCGAGACATGGCCGCCATCGGCAAGAATTTGCCGGTCGAGTTCGGCATCGAGCATCTGCGCGGCCCGCCGCACCACACGCGGTGACGACGGAATGGCCATCGAGGCCGCGGCCAGCGCGATCCGCACCCTCAGCCGCGATTCGCCTTCGGGCAGGAAATCTGCCGTCTTTTCGAGATAGCTGACATTGGTCGCCAGGCTGCGCAGGAAGCGTCGATAGAAGGCGATATCGGCGTTGCGCAGCAGCACGGTGGAATGCGACAGCCAGGCAATGACGCGCTGCGCCACCGTATCGGCCTCCCAGGCCGGGCCGCTGGCCCGGCGGCCGGGACCGGCCAGCCATTCCTCGGCCAGCCGCCGGGCGACAATGGCATGGCTGTCTGACTTCGAAGCCCGCACATGCCGCAGCCATGAAAAGCTGTGCAGACGACCGGCGAATTCCCGCGAGGGCAGTTCCATGGCGAAGGGGGACTGCCCTTCCGTGGACAGGAGCCGCCCGGCCAATGGAAAGCGGCCTTCGGCGATCTCCGCGGCGACGAAGGAATCTGCAGCTCTAAGATCGGTCGGGGCAACGACAAGTCTGTCGGGCACGCGCTTGAGCGACGGCAGCATATCGGCGCGCCATACTGCAAAACGCAGCGAGGCCCGACGAAGAACTTCTCCGACAGAATGTGACAGGGTTCCTGGCCGCTTCGGTCCGCTCATATCGAATGTTAGTAATATCTTCGGATGGTAATCAAAATATTAATCGCGACGCGGCGAAAAGTCCGCCTTTGGAGCATCCGCACAGCAATAAAGTTTTTTTGCGGAAATCTTGCGAAATGAGCAGTGTCCTGGACGCGCGCGCCGGCATCTCTAATTCTTGGCCAGCACGGCGGCAAAGAAACCATCCATTCCGCCCAACATGGCAGGCGTCGTGCGGATTTCGCCATGCATGTTGATTGCCTGTTCCAAGCCCGGCCAATCCGTCTGCGAAATCGGTATCCGTGTAATACCGGGATGATTGGCCAGGAATTTCTCGATCAGCTCTTCGCCTTCCAGCGGATCGAGCGAACAATTCGAGAAAACGATTCGTCCCCCGACTTTTGTCAGCGACAGCGCGCTGTCGAGCAGCCGGTACTGCACGTCGGCGAGTTTTTCGATGTCCGCCGGGCCCTTGGTCCAGAGGACATCGGGATGGCGGCGTATGGTGCCGGTCGAGGAGCAGGGGGCATCGAGCAGGACGGCATCGAAGAGTTCTTCCGGCTGGAATTCTTCCAGTCGCGCCTGCATGAGATTGGCTTCGAGCTGCAATCGGGCGAGATTGGTTGCGAGCCGCTTGAGCCGGCTTGCCGACTGTTCGACGGCAGTGACGTCGGCTCCCTGGACGATCAACTGTGCCGTCTTGCCGCCCGGGGCGGCGCAGAGATCAGCGACGCGCTTGCCGGCAATGTCGCCCATCAGCCGGGCAGGGATGGCTGCGGCCGCATCCTGCACCCACCAGGCGCCCTCGGTAAAACCGGGAAGATCGGTCACCGCGCCTTCGAAACTGTCGAGCCGCACCGAACCGGTCGGCAGCAGCGTACCGCCCAGCGTGTTTGCCCAATGTTCAGGGTTCTGCTTGATGGTGAGGTCGAGTGGCGCGAGTTCCAGGAAGGATGCAGCGATTGCGGCGGCTGTGTCAGCTCCATAGGCGGTTTCGAGCCGCTCCCGAAACCAGGCAGGGAAGACGGAAGTCCCGGCCCGCACTTTCTCCAGCGCTTCCGTTTTCTCGCGCGACAGGCGGCGTAGAAGAGCATTGACGAGATTGGCGAAGCGGGTCGAACGCGGATCGTGCCGTGCCTGCTCGACCGCGATATCGACAGCGGAATGATCGGGCACGTCGAGGAAAAGGATTTGTGCAGCAGCGACAGCGAGGATGTGGCGCAGATGTCTTGCACCGTCCGGCAGCGGCTTTTCGAGGAATCCATCGAAGATGGCGTCGATCCAGGAGAGATGCCGGAGTGCGGAGTTAAGGATCGCCCGCACCAGCGCTCTATCCTGCATGGAGAGTGCCCGGAAGGCGGCGTTGCCATGATCTTCGTCGATCATGCCGTCGAGCGGCGTCTTCTGCTCGACTGCGGCGCTCAGCATCTTGGCAGCCGCCGCGCGGGCGGCATAACCCGGTTTGGTGGGCTCCGATACACGGTTTTGAGGTTTGCCTGATCTCGGCTTCGGTTTCGGGCGCTGCCCGGATTCGGTCATGGAGAATAAGGCCCTTCCGGCGGCTTGCGGTCACCACGACCCCATTGGATATTGGGTGTCGAAGCGGGTTTCGGCGCCGGTTTATCAGCCGCGGGCGTCTCCGTCGAGCGGCCCCAGGGGCCGGCAGGCGCATTTTCCGTCTCGTGCGGCTGGTTCACCCGCTGCTGGCCACGCATTTCCTTGGCCAATTCCTCAAGTGCAGCGATGCGGTTCTCGGTGCTTGGATGTGTCGAAAACAGGCTGTCCATTCGCTCGCCGGAGAGCGGGTTGATAATGAACATATGCGCGGTGGCCGGATTGGCCTCGGCATATTCATTGGGGATCTGATGGGCATCGGCCTCGATCCTGCGCAGCGCCGAAGCGAGCGACAGCGGCTTGCCGGAAATCTCGGCGCCGCGCCGGTCGGCGGAATATTCGCGGGTGCGGCTGATCGCCATCTGCACCAGCATGGCGGCGAAGGGCGCCACGATCATCGCCACCAGCACGCCGACGAAGCCGAACGGATTGTTGCGGTCATCGCGCGAACCACCGAAGAAAAAGGCGAAATTGCCGAGCATCGAGATCGCGCCGGCTATCGTCGCCGTGATCGTCATGGTCAGCGTGTCGCGATTCTCGATATGGGCAAGCTCATGCGCCATCACGCCGGCGACTTCGTCGGGCGTGAGGCGCCGCAGCAGGCCGGTCGAGGCAGCGACGGCAGCATTTTCCGGGCTGCGGCCAGTGGCAAAGGCGTTCGGCTGGTCGGAATTGATCAGATAGACGCGCGGCATCGGCAGGTTGGCGCGCGCCGAGAGATCGCGGATGATGCGGTAGAATTCCGGCGCGTTGTGCTCGTCGATCTCCTGTGCGTCATAGGACGACAGCACCATGTCGCCGGAATTCCACCAGGAAAAGATGTTCATGCCGGCGGCGATGACAAGCGCGATCAACATGCCGCTCTTGCCGCCGATCAGGAAGCCGACGCCCATGAACAACGCCGTCAGGAAGGCGAGCAGCATGGCGGTGCGGACGAAATTCATACCTTTCTCCTCTGCGTCGGGAAACAAAGTGTCTCCGGGGCACGGTTTTGCACTCTCGATTTTGTTGTCATATAGAATGGGATGACGCGGGGGAGAGTTCAATACGCTTCGAGGTGACCGCCATGAGCACGGCCGACAACGACAATGATCAATCCGGTAAGCGCCCGCTGCCGCCGGCGGCTATTCGCGCACTGAAAGAGGCCGAGGAACGCCGCCAGGCTGAGAAACCGTTCGAGATGCCGAAGGAAGTCGGCGGTCGTGGCGGCGCCGACCCTGCCCGGTTCGGGGACTGGGAGGTCAACGGCCGGGCGATCGATTTCTGATCCGGACCGGATCGTCTGGCGGTGCTGCACCTAAAGCTGGGCTTCGATCGCCTGCTTGTCGACGATCGACCAGACTTCAACGATCCTGCCGTCCCGGAATTTGTAGAAGACGTTTTCGGTGAACGACACCTTCTTTCCGTTCACGTCGAGACCGAGGAACCGGCCTTTCGGGCTGCAATCGAAGGCGAGCCGGCTGGCTATGAACGGCGGATTGCAGACCAGGAGTTCGATATTGAAAGCCAGGTCTGGAATGTCGTCGAAATCCTTTTCCAGCATTTGCCGATAGCCGGTCAGGCCGAATGGCCGGTCATTGTGCCGCGCGTCACCGGCGACGAATTGGCCGAGATTTTGCCAATCCTGGCGGTTCAGGCAGGCAATGTAGCTGCGATAGATTTCGGCGAGTTCGGTTTCGGTCATGGGGGCCATCTTTGCGGTGTCGTTGTCGTGCCTCTTTTCAAGCAGACAGTATCCCAGATTGTCCGACCATAAGCCGTCATTGCAAGTTCCATAGGCCGGGGTTCGGTCGTTTATCGAGTGGCAATACGTGGATTTCCATTTGCGGCCCCGTTTCTTAGGCCGGCGGCTTGCCGGCGCCTGTCGCAGCTCCGTATCAAGGATATAATTCCTATTGTCGTGCGAAGTTGCAAGGAATAAATTCCTTGTATGATGATCTCGCGATTTTTCATTGCCGTCCTGATTTTGCCGCTGCTGCCCGGCGCGGTCTCAGCCGAGACGCGAGACCAACGTTATTACATCGCTGGTCCTGTCGAAGCGGACCTCGTCTCGGTCATCGATGGCGACACGGTGATGGTCAATGCAAGGCCCTGGCCGCAGCAGACCGTATCGGTCCTGGTCCGCATTCGCGGTATAGATACGCCGGAACTGCATTCGAAATGCGAGAATTTCCGTCAACTGGCGCTGGCGGCAAAGGACGTGCTGGCGGAAGCGCTGGCAGCTGGAGGCGGCAAGCTGGCACTATCGGATATTTCAGGTGACAAGTATTTTGGCCGGGTGGTTGCCAGGGTCAGTTTCAACCACGGCCATGACGCCGGCGAGACAATGCTGGCTGCGGGGCTCGCAAGGCCATATGACGGTGGCAGGAAGCCAAAGGAAGGGTGCAATTGAACTGGTTGCAGATATAGCTGGACTTTCTCCCTGGATTGCGGTTGCCTCTGAATAGGGGCTTTTCCATGCAATTTCGAGCCGATCCCGCAACAAGCCTGCTTCTTGCCGCCATGATGGTCCTGCCGTCGTTTCATGGTGACACGGTTGTCGTCCTCGCCCGCGGGACCTGCAAGCAGGTCAGCTCCTGCGAGGAGGCCGTCGCTCTCTGGTGCGGCGGCTACAGTCGTGCGGATGCCGACAATGATGGCATTCCCTGTGAGAATGTTTGCCATTCCGTCGAGCAGGTCGAGGAAATCAAGCGGCGGCAAGGCTGTCCGGACATGCCTCCCCAATAGACTGTTTGGGAAGGCACGCGCGGAGTGGCGACTTAGCCCTTCTTATTCTGCCGATTGTTGATCAGCTCCTCGACCACGCCGGGATCGGCGAGCGTCGAAATGTCGCCCAGCGAGCCAAAGTCATCCTCGGCGATCTTGCGCAGGATGCGGCGCATGATCTTGCCGGAGCGTGTCTTGGGCAGGCCCGGTGCGAACTGGATCTTGTCGGGCGAGGCGATCGGGCCGATTTCCTTGCGGACATGGCCGATCAGCGCCTTGCGCAGGTCCTCGGTCGGCTCAACGCCGGCCATCAAGGTAACATAGGAATAAATACCTTGACCCTTGATGTCATGCGGATAGCCGACGACGGCGGCTTCCGACACATCGTGATGCGAGACCAGCGCCGACTCCACTTCCGCCGTGCCGAGGCGATGGCCGGAGACGTTGAGCACGTCGTCGACGCGGCCGGTGATCCAGTAATAACCATCCTTGTCGCGGCGGCAGCCGTCACCAGTGAAATATTTGCCCTTGTAGGTGGAGAAATAGGTCTGGATGAAGCGCTCATGGTCGCCATAGACGGTGCGCATCTGACCCGGCCAGCTGTCGGCGATGCAGAGATTGCCGTCGGCCGCACCCTCGAGGAGCTTGCCTTCATTATCCACCAGTTCCGGCTTGACGCCGAAGAAGGGCAGCGTCGCGGAGCCCGGCTTCAGGTCGGTGGCGCCGGGCAGCGGCGTGATCATATGGCCGCCGGTCTCGGTCTGCCACCAGGTGTCGACGATCGGCGAGCGCGCGCTGCCGACCACGTGGTAATACCATTCCCAGGCTTCCGGATTGATCGGCTCGCCCACCGTGCCGAGCAGGCGCAACGAGGCGCGCGAGGAGCGTTTGACGAAATCGTCGCCGGCGCCCATCAGCGACCGGATGGCCGTCGGTGCAGTATAGAAGATATTGACCTTGTGCTTGTCGACCACTTCCCAGAACCGGCCGGCATCCGGGAAGGTCGGGATGCCCTCGAACATCAGCGTCGTGGCGCGATTGGCAAGCGGGCCATAGACGATATAGGAGTGGCCGGTCACCCAGCCGACATCGGCCGTGCACCAGTAAATGTCACCATCATGATAGTCGAAGACATATTCATGCGTCATCGAGGCCCAGACGAGATAGCCGCCTGTCGTGTGCAGCACGCCCTTCGGCTTTCCGGTCGAGCCTGATGTATAGAGAATGAACAGCGGGTCTTCCGCTTTCATCTTCGCCGGCGGACAATCGGCTTTCACGCTTGCGGTTTCGGTGTGATACCAGAGGTCGCGACCCTCAGCCCAGCCGGTCTTGCCGCCCGTGCGGCGCACGACCAGCACGTTCTTGACATGCACATGGTTGCGCGCGGCGATGTGGATCGCCGCGTCGGTGTTTTCCTTGAGCGGCACCGGTTTGCCGCCGCGCAGGCCTTCGTCGCAGGTGATGACGAAAGTCGACTGGCAATCGATGATCCGTCCGGCGAGCGCTTCCGGGCTGAAGCCGCCGAACACGACAGAATGGATGGCGCCGATGCGCGCGCAGGCGAGCATGGCATAGGCCGTTTCCGGGATCATCGGCATGTAGATGGTGACGCGGTCGCCTTTCTTGACGCCGTGCTTTTTCAGCACATTGGCGAGGCGGCAAACGTGGTCGTAAAGCTCGTTATAGGTGATCTTCTTGTCGATATAGGGATTGTCGCCTTCCCAGATGATCGCCACCTGCTCGCCATGCTTCTTCAGGTGCCGGTCGATGCAGTTATAGGAAATATTGGTCTGGCCGTCCTCGAACCACTTGATCGACACCTTGCCCTTGAACGAGGTGTTCTTGACCTTGGTGAAGGGCTTGAACCAGTCGATGCGCTTGCCATGTTTCGCCCAAAAACGCTCCGGATCCTCGACGCTGTCCTGGTACCAGCGCTGGTATTTATCCTTGTCGATCAGTGCTCTATCCTTGGCGGACTTCAGCACGGGATAAGTCTTGGACGACATGCATTCCTCCCAGATCCAAAATGTGAAGCGCCTCCCGGGCGCTTTTGTGGTACATACATAGCAGCAAGTTTTGGCGCAGCAATGAGACTTTGGTCAATCGAATCTCAAAGAATTGCAATTACGCGACACTTGCGATATAAGCGCGCCGATTTCCCGGACATTGTGGATGACACAAACGGCCTGCGACCCCGGCGCAGGTGGCTTAGAAGGACTATATCCATGGCTCAGCAAACGCTTCTCATGCCCAAGGCAACTGCCGTCTGGCTGGTCGACAACACGGCGCTCTCTTTTGACCAGATCGCCCAGTTCACCAAGCTGCACCCGCTTGAGATCAAGGCGATTGCCGATGGCGAAGCTGCGCAGGGCATCAAGGGCCTGGATCCGATTTCCACCGGCCAGCTGTCGCGCGACGAAATTGCCCGCGCCGAAGCCGATCCGATGCGCAAGCTGAAGCTTTCCGACCCGAAGGTCCGGGTGCCGGAATCCAAGCGCAAGGGCCCGCGCTACACCCCGGTTTCCAAGCGCCAGGACCGCCCCAACGCCATTCTCTGGCTGGTGCGCAATCATCCGGAACTCAAGGATGCGCAGATTTCCCGCCTGGTCGGCACGACCAAGACGACGATCCAGCAGATCCGAGAGCGCACCCACTGGAATTCGGCCAACCTGACGCCGATGGATCCGGTGACGCTCGGCCTCTGCTCGCAGATCGACCTCGACATGGAAATCGAAAAGGCCGCCAAGAACCGTCCGTTCCAGACTGCCGAGGAAATGGGCGCGACGCTGGAATCGGCCCGCGAGACTGAGCGCGCCCCGGTCAGCCACGAGGACGATTTCAAGGAAATCGACGCCGATGCCGTGTTCGCCAAGCTGAAGTCGATGAGCGGCAAGCGCGATGAAGACGAGGAGGAGGATCGCTACTGATCCTCACGTCTTGTCAAAAATGTCAGGCGGCTCGATCGGGCCGCCTTTTTAGTTGCCGAAAATATCTGCGCAGACTGTGATGCCGCTTTTTCAGTAAGCCGATCCCTGTGCCGCATCGAGGCTGTGGCGCTCCCGGCCGGTCAGCGGCGGGTTGAAGACGCTGACCAGGATCAAGTCCTTGTCCTTGCCACCGCGCAGAAAATGCTTGTCGTGCCGGTCGAGCACATAGATGTCGCCGGGACGGATCGGGTAGACATTGCCCTCCATATCCTCCACCTCGCCCTCGCCGGCAATGCAGTAGCACGCTTCCAGATGACGGCGGTATTCGAGCAGGGATTCGCTGCCGGCCGCGACAATCGTGTGGCAGACGGTAAAGCCCATGCCGTCGGTTTCGGTGAGCATGCGGTGGCTGGTGCCATTGCCCCAATTGACGAAGAAATCCGTGGCTTCGACATCGGCAAGGCTGCGCTTGAACATGACTGATCTCCCAGTTTTATTGACATGTAACGACGCCTTCGCGACGCCGCATGCCGAAAATTATGATGGAATCGCAGCCCGAACCATTGATGTGTTTTGTTCGATAAGTTAGTTTTCCTCACATATGGATCTGCCGCCCGCCAACGCTCTTCGCGCCTTCGAGGCCGCCGCGCGCCTGCTCAGCATTTCGCGGGCCGGTGATGAATTGAACGTGACGCATGCGGCGATCTCGCATCACGTCCGCCATATCGAGGATTGGATCGGCCAGCCGCTGTTCCGGAAATCCGGCCGCGCCATCGCGCTCACTGAGACGGGACTGGCCCTGAGCCTGGTGGTGACCGACAGCTTTCGCCAGATCGAGGCACAGTGCCGCGCGATCCGCCGGCCCGGCGCCGGTCATGGTCTGACTATTGCCTGCATTCCGTCGATTGCCGCCCGTTGGCTGATCCCGGCGCTGGCGGATTTTCGCTCGGCCCAGCCGGAATTGGCACTCAGGGTCGTCTATGCCCGGGCGAGCGACCGCCTCGGCGACCTCGACGCGGATGTGCTGATCACACTGACAGCGGGCGACGAACGCGGAACGTTGAATCACAGGCTTTTCTCGCGCGCCAATCGGCCGGTGGCGAGCCCACATTATCTGGCGCGCCGACCGGCGCCACTCGTCACTGTGATGGACATCGCCTCCGCCGACCTGCTGCATGATGAGAATCCGGCCAACTGGGCCGATTGGTTCCGCACAGCCCATGTACCATTGCCGCCGCTCAACGGCCCGATCTTCCAAGATTTCAACCTGCTGGCCACGGCCGTGGTCGCGGGCCATGGTGTGGCGCTCTGCCCGGTCGATGTCTTTTCGCGTGAAATCGCCGCCGGCGATCTCGTCGTGCTCTCGGACATCGCCACCCTGGAAAGCGAAAGCTACTTCATGGTCACTTCGGCGCGGGCATCGCATGAAACCCGCGCCTTCACCGGCTGGTTTTCGGCTCTGGTCGCCTCAGCGCGCGGGCTGGCATAGGCCGCGCGCCTTGAGCGCCTCGGTGATTTCCGTGAGGATGGCAGGATCGTCGATCGTTGCCGGCATTTTCCACGGTTCGCCATCGGCGATCTTCTGCATCGTGCCACGCAGGATTTTGCCCGAGCGCGTCTTCGGCAGCCTGCCAACGCAAAGCACCATCTTGAAGGCTGCGACGGGACCGATCTCCCGGCGCACCAGCGACACGACCTCCTGTTCGATCGCCGACGTTTCCCGTGAAACATTGGCCTTGAGCACCAGGAAGCCACAGGGGATCTGGCCCTTGAGCGCATCGGCGATACCGATCACGGCACTTTCGGCGACATCGGGATGGGTGGCACAGACCTCTTCCATCTGTCCGGTCGAAAGACGGTGGCCGGCGCAATTGATGATGTCGTCGGTGCGGGACATGATGAACAGATAGCCGTCCTCGTCGCGATAGCCGGCATCCGCAGTCTTGTAATAACCGGGGAATTCATCGAGGCAAGCTTTGTGGAACCGCTCGTCGGCATTCCAGAAGCTCGGGAGGCAGCCGGGCGGCAGCGGCAGCTTGATTGCGATATTGCCGAGCGTGCCAGGCGGCACGGCATGGCCGGCATCGTCGAGCACGTCGACCTGGTAGCCCGGCATGGGCAGGCTGGTCGAACCATATTTCATCGGCAGTGCCTCGATGCCAAGCGGATTGGCCGCGACCGGCCAGCCAGTTTCCGTCTGCCACCAGTGATCGACGACGGGTATGCCGAGCTGGTGCTCCGCCCATTTGAGTGTTTCCGGATCGGCCCGTTCGCCGGCGAGGAACAGGGCCCGCAGATGCGACATGGGATGTTTGCGGACCAGATCGCCGTTGGGATCGTCGCGGCGGATCGCTCGGAAGGCCGTGGGAGCGGTGAAGAATGCGTTGACGCCGTGCTCGGCAATGACGCGCCAGAAAGCGCCGGCATCGGGTGTGCCGACCGGCTTGCCCTCATAGAGCACGGTGGTGCAGCCGGCGAGCAGCGGACCGTAAACGATATAGGAATGGCCGACCACCCAGCCGATATCGGAGGCCGACCAATAGACCTCGCCCGACTTGACACCATAGATATTCTGCATCGACCAGCGCAGCGCGACCATATAGCCGCCATTGTCACGGATCACGCCCTTCGGCTGGCCCGTCGTGCCGGATGTGTAGAGAATATAGAGCGGATCGGTGGCGTTCACCGGCACGCAATCGATATTGTCCCCGCCTTCAGCGCGGATGCGGGCGATAGAATCGGAAAAATCCACGTCGCGACCGGGCTGCATGTCCGCCGCAAGCTCGGGCCGCTGCAGCAACAGGCAATGCTGCACCTTGTGGCGGGCAAGCGCGATGGCCTGATCCACCAGCGGCTTATAAGCGACGCTGCGGCCCGGTTCGAGCCCGCAACTCGCGGTGACAATCAGCTTCGCCTGGGAATCGTCGATACGGGTTGCCAGTTCCTGGGCGGCAAAGCCGCCGAACACGACGGAATGGATCGCGCCGATGCGGGCGCAGGCGAGCATGGAAAACAGTGCCTCGGGAACCATCGGCATATAGATGATCACCCGATCGCCCTTCTCGACACCCAGCGAGCGCAGCACACCGGCCACCGCCTTGATCTCGGCGAGCGCTTCCGCATAGGTGAAACTCGCCTTCCGGCCGGAGACGGGACTGTCGTAGATGATCGCCTTCTGGCCGCCGCGACCGGCGGCGACATGCCGGTCGATACAGTTGAAGCAAGTATTGGTCATGGCGTCCGGAAACCAGCGGCCGTAAGCGCCGGCTTTGGGATCGAAAATCTGCGTTGGAGGCTCGAACCAGTCGATTGCTCCTGCCGCCGTCCGCCAGAATGCCTCCGGATCACGCCGCCATTCGGCATAGACGTCACTATATGGACCCGCCATGTTTTCCTCCCAGGCCAGTCGTCGTTTGGAAGGATTATGAACAAATTTTCGGGGCTGGCAAAGCGAGACGAAAGCCGACAAGCCGACCGTCACCATGCCGCTTGTCAATTTCGTGACAGAGGTCTAATCATTGCCTTGCTCTAACGGGGTGCCTGGGCCGCTTGCGGTTCCTGGCTGAGAGGTTTCGACCAACCCGAAGAACCTGATCCGGCTCGTACCGGCGGAGGGATTAGACGGCAAAGAAGATTTCAGCGCCCTATTCCCGGTCATTTGAAACCATGGAGGCGCTGATGCGCAAGATTTCATTCCTGTCACTCGCTGCTGCGGCAGCATTGTCGTTTCTCTCGTCGGCGCATGCCGCCGAGAACACGCTGACCATCTATACCTATGAAAGCTTCACCGCCGATTGGGGGCCGGGACCGAAGGTCAAGGCGGCATTCGAAAAGGTCTGCGGCTGCAAGGTCAACTATGTCAGCCTTGCCGATGGCGTCGCCATCCTGACCCGACTCAAGATGGAAGGCGGGGCGACCAAGGCCGATATCGTGCTCGGCCTCGACAACAGCCTGACCGAAGAAGCCAAGGCCACCGGCCTGCTTGCGGAGCATGGCATTGATACGTCCAGCCTCGACGTGCCGGGCGGTTTCAAGGACCCTTATTTCGTGCCCTTCGACTACGGCCATTTCGCCATAGTCTACGACACGCAGACGGTGAAGAGCCCGCCGAAAAGCCTGAAGGAACTGGTCGACGGCGATCCGAAGGAGAAGCTCGCCATCGAGGATCCGCGCACCTCGACGCCCGGTCTCGGCATGCTGCTCTGGGTGAAATCCGTCTATGGCGACAAGGCGCCGGAGGCCTGGGCGAAGCTCAAGAAGCGTATTCTCACCGTTACCCCCGGCTGGTCGGAGGCCTATGGCCTGTTCACCAAGGGTGAGGCGCAGATGGTGCTCTCCTACACCACCTCGCCCGCCTATCACATGATTGCCGAAAAGGTGAATCGCTACCAGGCCGCCGATTTTGCCGAAGGCCATCCGATCCAGGTCGAAGTGGCGGCGATCACCAAGAGCGGCAATGCCGATCTGTCGCGGCAATTCCTGAAATTCATGATCAGCCCGGCTTTCCAGGACATCATCCCGGAAAACAACTGGATGATGCCAGTCGGCAAGACCTCGGCGCCGCTCGATCCGGTGTTTGGCAAGATCGTGCATCCGAAGATCACGCTCAACATCCCCGCAGCCGAGGTCGCCAGGAACCGCAAGGCCTGGATCGACGAGTGGCTGGCGGCAATGAGCATGAATTGATCGCTTAGCCGGACTGGGCAATGGATCGAGACCGGAAGATCTGGATTGCGCTGGGCTCTCTGAGCCTCGGCGCCATCCTTTTGTTCGTTGCGGCGGCCATTGGCATGTTGTTGGTGGCCGGTGGCGCCGATGCGTCCTGGCCGCCTTTTTCCTATATGGGGCATGTCACGTTGTTCACGCTCGAACAGGCGCTGGCATCGACGGTGCTGTCGATCGGGCTGGCGCTGCCGGCGGCGCTGGCGATCGCGCGGCGAGCGGATTTTCCCGGTCGGCCGCTCGTGCTTGGCCTGATGCTCCTGCCACTCGGCCTGCCGGTGCTGCCGGCCGTATTCGGCATCGTATCCATCTGGGGCCGGCAGGGCGTCGTCAACGATCTTTTCCGCATGACCGGCGTCGAGGATGCGGTGTCCATTTATGGGCTCGCCGGCATTCTCGTCGGCCATGTGTTCTTCAACCTGCCGCTGGCCGCGCGGCTGATGGTCAAGGCGCTGGAAAGCGTGCCGCGCGACGAATGGCGGCTGGCGGCCGGGCTTGATTTTTCTCGGATTTCGCTGTTCCGCTTCGTCGAATGGCCGGCGCTGCTGCGGGTCATTCCCGGCATTGCCGGACTGATCTTCATGCTCTGCGTCACCAGTTTCACCATCGTGCTGACGCTTGGCGGCGGTCCGCAGACCTCGACTTTGGAAGTGGCGATCTACCAGGCGCTGAAATTCGACTATGATCCGCCGCGGGCGCTGGCATTGAGCGCAGTGCAGCTGGTGCTGACGCTGCTCATCTTTTTGCTTTTGCGATTGTTTCCCGATCCGGAACAGGATCGTAGCGCAGTAAAGGGCAGGGCTTTCCGCACCGATGGCAGGACGGGTCTGTCGAAATTTTCTGATAGCCTGATTCTGGCGCTGTTTCTCATCTTCGTCGGTGCGCCGCTCGCGGCTCTGGTGGTCAGTGGCCTGCGCTCCAATCTTTTCCATCTTATCACCGATCCATTGTTCCAGCAGGCGCTGGTCACCAGTCTCGCGATCGCGGCCTGTGCCGGCCTTGTGGCGGTGCTGATCACCTTCGTCATGGCGCGGGCGCGGCTGGCGCTCAGGGTGTCGGGCGTCGCCGGCCTGTTTCGGCTGCCCGAATTCATGCTGCTCGTCCCGCCGCTGGCGCTCGGCTCCGGCTGGTTCATTCTCCTGCTGCGCAGCGGCATCGACGCGAATATCGCGCCGGTGCTCGTCGTGGCAATCAACATACTGATGGCCCTGCCCTTTACCGCCCGCGTGCTGGCGCCGGAGCTGAAGACACACCTCATTCGCACCAGCCAGCTCGCCGACAGCCTCGACCTCGAGGGCTGGAGCCGGCTCCGGCTGATTGACTGGCCAGTGCTTCGCCGGCCATTGTTCACGGCGCTTGGTTTCGGCATGGCGCTGTCGCTGGGCGATCTGGGTGCGGTCGCGCTGTTCGGCAGCGAGAACTTCATCACCCTGCCGGCGTTGCTTTACGCCAAGCTCGGCAGTTACCGCTCCACCGATGCTGCAGGACTGGCGCTGATTCTAGGCGCCATCTGTCTCGCGCTGATGCTGCCCGCCGTCCGCTCCAACCGCGCGCCCGGAGAATTGCCATGAGCACCGCCCTCCGATTGGATGCAGTCGAGACCCATTTCGGCCAGCGCCGGTTCTGTTACGATTTCGCCCTTGAAGGATCGGGAATCGTGGCGATCAGTGGCCCGTCTGGCGCCGGCAAGTCGACACTTTTCCATTTGCTGGCCGGTTTCGAGATCCCGAAGGCAGGTCGCGTCATTCTTGATGGGGCGGATGTCACGGCCTTTCCACCAGGAAAACGGCCGCTGACCTACATATTCCAGGACCACAATCTCTTTGCCCATCTCGATGTCTTCACCAATGTGGCGCTTGGTCTGTCGCCTTCCTTGAAGCTCGGCACCAATGACAAGGCGCGGATTTCGAACGCGCTTGCCGATGTCGGCCTGGCCGGCTTCGAAAAGCGCATGCCGCAGCAATTGTCGGGGGGCGAGCGGCAGCGTGTCGCCTTTGCCCGCGCTCTGGTGCGCAAACGACCCTTCCTGCTGCTCGACGAGGCCTTTGCCAGTCTCGACGAAACATTGCGGATCGGCATGGGCGAGCTGCTCGTCCGGTTGCAGCGGGACAATCAAATGATGGTGCTGATGATTTCGCATGACGCCCAGGAAATTTCCCGGCTCGCCGACCGCGTCGTGGAAATTCGCAATGGCCGCAATGTGTTCGCCGGCGATGTTGCAGTCTGGCAGCAATCCGCAGAATTCGCGGTTTAACGCCCTGCAAGCCTCAAATTCGACCGATTCCTTTAAGACTTTGTCATCCGCTTCCTCCCACTTTGTGCTATGCATCCGGGCTGGAAATCGGATAAAGGTCGGCCCGTGCCCGCCCGGCATGCCATGGGCAAATGAAGGACAGTGCTCTGACCGTCGAGAGCGTGAAAACAACCGGAAGCTCGATCGCAGCGGCCGTCCCACGGCAGCGGCGAAGCCGTGCGCGCGCCTTCTCGCGCGTCCTGCCGGTCCTCGCCACCACTCTGGCACTCACCGGATGCCAGTCGCTTCTCGAGCAGAGCTATCAGCCGGATGTACAGCCATCGCAGACGCCGCAAATCGTCGACGAGGTGCAGAAGAACGACCCGCGGGCAGAAATGGGCGCTCGCGAACGCCCGCGCATTCTCGCCACCTATGGCGGTGAGTATCAGGATGTGAAGACCGAGCAGCTTGTCGCCCGCATTACCGGTGCGCTGACGGCGGTCTCGGAAAACCCGAAGCAGACCTATCGCATCACCATCCTCAATTCGCCGGCGATCAACGCTTTCGCTTTGCCCGGCGGATATATCTATGTGACCCGCGGCCTGCTGGCATTGGCCGACGATGCTTCCGAAGTTGCAGCCGTGCTCAGCCATGAAATGGGTCACGTCACCGCCAATCACGGTATCCTTCGCCAGCAGAAGGAAGAGGCCGAAATGATCGCCAGCCGGGTGGTCACCGAGGTGCTTTCCTCCGAGCTCGCCGGCAAGCAGGCTTTGGCCCGCTCCAAGCTGAGGCTCGCGGCATTCTCTCGCGCCCAGGAGTTGCAGGCCGACCAGATCGGCGTGCGGATGTTGGGCGAAGCGGGCTACGATCCCTATGCCGCGGCGCGCTTTCTCGATACGATGGGCGCCTTCCAGAATTATAACGCCGGCGATCAGAACAGCGATCAGGGGCTCGACTTTCTCTCCACCCATCCGAGCACGCCGCAGCGCGTCGAACTGGCACGCATGCATGCGCGCCAGTTCGGCATGGATGGCAAGGTGGGCGACAAGGGTCGCGACTATTTCCTCGCCGGCATAGATGGTCTGCTCTATGGCGACAGCCCGACAGAAGGCTACGTTCGTGGCGAGACCTTCCTGCACCCCAATCTCGGCATCCGCTTCGACGTGCCGCCGAATTTCCGCATCGACAACAAGGCGGAAGCGGTTATGGCGACCGGTCCGAACCAGGTGGCGATCCGCTTCGATCTCGTCGACGACACGTCCGGGGGTAGCCTGACGGACTACATTTCCAGCGGCTGGGTGACGGGTCTGATGCCGGAGACGATCCGGCCGGCCTTCGTCAACGGCATGCCGGCTGCCACGGCGCGCGCTTCGGCCGAGCGCTGGGATTTCGACGTCACCGTGGTTCGCAACGGGCCGAAAATCTATCGGTTCCTGACCGCGGTGCCGAAGGGTGACGCCAACGACCTGCAGCTGACGGCAGCAAAGCTGCGTGCCAGCTTCCGCCGACTCACCCCGGCCGAAATCACCAATCTCAAGCCGCTACGCATCCGTGTCGTCGTCGTCGGTGCATCGGATACGGTCGCGACGCTTGCCAATCGCATGCTCGGCACCGAGCGCAAGCCGGAACTCTTTCGCCTTTTGAACGGCATGTCGGTCGACGCGACGGTGAAGCCTGGCGACAAGGTAAAGATCGTCGCCGAATAACGCGCTAAGCGCATCGCGATCCTTCAGATCGCTTTGGCGCTTGGCTCTTTTTGCGCATATCTTTATCCCGAAACCGGTGACCACTGTCGGGAGACATGGTCTATTCCTCCACGCCGACCGATCGGAAGAAATGAGTGATGATCGCTGCGAGCAGTTTTTCGCGGTTTTCCATATCTTCATTGCCGGGCTCGTTGACTGCACCGTGCAGGGCGTTGAACAGGAACACTGCTGTGAGGTGGGGATGGTCGACTGCCCAGGCAGCGGTTTTCGCACCGGCCTCCAGAAGTTCTTCCAGACTGTCGATCAGGACGTTGCGCGTCAGCCCCTCACGATTCGGTGGCGGGGCGATAACGAAAACCAGGTGATGCAGCGGTCCCGACTCAAGATACTGGATCGCGCAGCTTCTTGCCCAGCCGGCGAGCCGGCCTTCGAAATCCGCCGGCTTGCATGCCTCGACCGCTGCGGTGACGGCATTGGCCATGTTCTGCACGAAGCGCTGCCGCAAGGCGTCCAGGATTTCCGTCTTCGAGGGGAATTGCAGGTAGAACGTTCCCTTGGCGACCTCGGCAGCGGTGGTGATGTCCTCGACGGTCGTCTGTTCGAAGCCCTGTGCCAGGAAGAGTTTTTCGGCGGCGTTCATGAGATCGTCGCGGCGCTCGGTGGCGGGTTTGGTTCTTGGTTTGGACGACATTTGATGTGCTCAGCCGCGGCGAGAGGGATCGGATCGATGCAGATAGCCGGTGAAGACGTCGCGCGCGCCAACGGCACTGATCTCGGGCAGCATGCTGCCGATTTCGCCGCGGTGGTAGCCGTCATGGGTGATGATATGCGCCAGCATTTCGGCGCGGGTCATGCGGCCTCGGCCGCCATCGGTAAAGGTAAACTCGATGCTTTCGCCCAGCATGTCATCGTCCAGGGTCGCGGCGAAATCGACGTACCAGCTGTCTATCTCGCGAAGGTCGGCTGAGAGTTGTGGCAGGGGTGGAACGTCATCGCTCCAGCTTGTCGAATAGGTGTGGGCGCGTTCTTGCAGGTTGGCGGCAAAGATGCGGTCGACCATGTAGACGTGGTTGAGGGTACGGAGAGCGGCCTGAAGTTCCGGCGTCTGAGCGAGGCCGGCGAGAGCGTCGAGGAGCTCGGCGTCGGCACTGGCTTTATACTGCAGCAGCGAAGTGAGAAGAGCTTGCGTCATTGGGTCCTCGTTGGCGTTTGAAATTATCGATGGTATGAAGCCTTTTAGCGAATGACTGTCGGTCAGTCAATATCTGAAAATGGCTCGAGACTATCATGGTCGTCGGGCCTGGATCCTTCGAGGCATCGCGAGGGCTCCGCCTACGAAATGCACCTCAGGTTTGGCTATTGCCACAAGGCCCAATCGCCAAACTGCAGACAACAAAAAACCCGGGACGAGCCCGGGTTTTTGCATTCCAGACGGGACGAGCCTTATGCGGCTTCGTCCTGCTCGTCTTCCTCGGTCAGCTTGCCGGCGCGACGCGGGCTCTTGGCGAGGTTGGTCTCGACGAGGCGAACGGCTTCGGTCTCGGACATCTTGTTGACAGCGGCGATTTCGCGCGCCATGCGGTCCAGGGCCTGTTCATAGAGCTGGCGCTCCGAATAGGACTGTTCCGGCTGATTGTCGGCACGGTAGAGATCGCGCACGACTTCGGCGATCGAAATCAGGTCGCCGGAATTGATCTTCGCGTCATATTCCTGCGCACGGCGCGACCACATGGTGCGCTTGATGCGGGCCTTGCCCTGAACGACCTTGAGGGCACGATCGACGAAATCCGTCTCCGAAAGCTTGCGCATGCCGATGCTCACGGCCTTGGCGACCGGAACCTTCAGACGCATTTTGTCCTTTTCGAAATCGATAACAAAAAGCTCAAGCTTCATGCCGGCGACTTCCTGTTCCTCGATGGTCACGATCTGACCCACGCCATGGGCGGGATAGACGATCGATTCACCGGTCTTGAAGCCCTGGCGGGTGGAAGAGGGTTTCTTGATCTGGGTTGTCATGCTTGTCACAAACTCCCTAATATGCTTCCGGCGAACCGGGTACGGCCTCGCATGGCCGGGGATAGGCGGATAGTGCCTGGCTGCCTCTGACTGGGCCCGCATGCAAATCGCAGACAAAACCGTTCACGCGGTACATATGAAAACAGGCAACCGTGGAGGCGCATATTTCAAAGAAACCGCATTTAGGGATCGGTGCTTTCGTGATGTGTGGGCAAATTGTGCCCCTCGGGATCAGTGGGGCGTTGTATAACACAAAAATCCGTGGAAATCAATAATTTGCTTTGACTGCGGCAAAGCGATGCGCCAGCCGCTGCAAATCACCTGTGCAGCTTG
The DNA here is from genome assembly GCF_056403555.1 of Rhizobium sp. P2_G2. NCBI lineage: Bacteria > Pseudomonadati > Pseudomonadota > Alphaproteobacteria > Hyphomicrobiales > Rhizobiaceae > Rhizobium > Rhizobium sp. P2_G2. Next base: position 76,777 of record NZ_JBFUFF010000007.1, on the reverse strand, counting down.
CGCCCGGAAGCCGCGCTCGCCTACGCATCGCCCGCAATGTGCCGACGGCCTGTCCCGTTCGCGCCGCCGCAGAAAAGACAGCCTCCGTCTGGAGGCGCCATCCGTCACACTGGCCTGTCTCAGTCGCCCTGTCCAGGCTCCGACGAGAAATATTTCTCGAACTTGCCTTCGATGCCGTCCATCTCCTTGGCCTCCGGCAAAGGGTCGCGCTTCTGCGTGATGTTGGGCCAGATCGACGCGTATTCCGCGTTCAATTTCAGCCACTTGTCGAGGCCTGACTCCGTGTCGGGCTTGATCGCTTCGGCTGGGCATTCCGGTTCGCAGACGCCGCAATCAATGCATTCGTCCGGATGGATCGCGAGGAAATTTTCGCCCTCGTAAAAACAGTCGACCGGGCAGACTTCGACGCAGTCGGTATATTTGCACTTGATGCAGTTGTCGGTCACGACATAGGTCATGTGACACTCCAGATGATATTCCATTTCGGGGGATCCGGGCGATCCCCATTTTCGTCGTCAACTACCGAGTTTGACCAGCCTTTGCAAGGACTGGACGGCCAAAAGCAGCCCTGCATTTATTGCAATTCTGCCCTGCTTTCTTGCCCGGTTGGTAAAATTTTCCAGGAAAGCCGCCATGGCGCTCATGGCTCCCGGCGAAAGAGGAAATTTCGTCAATCCTCGCCGAAGTCGAGCCGACCCTTGAGGCGGTCGATCTCGCGCCGCTCTTTCTTCTCCGGACGTCCGGCGCCGGGATCGCGCGTCGCCTGCTCGAAACGACTCAGCTTCTCGCGCGGCGGCGAGATGTCTTCATAGAGCAGTTTTGCTTCTTCGTAAGGCCTGCGGCTTTCGCCGGGCGCCTTGACGATGACCACGACGTCGCGCTCGGCAGTCATGACGCCCAGTCGGTCGCCGACCCTGACGTCGGCACTTGGGCGCTTGACCTTTTCATTATTGACTGTGACATGACCCGCCTCGACCCAGGTCTGCGCCAGCGTCCGCGATTTGGCGATGCGGGCGAAGAACAGCCATTTGTCGATGCGCTGTCGGTCGGCGGCCATGGACTATTTCTTCATCTGCTCCTTCAGGATCGCGAGCTTGGCGAAGGGAGAGTCCGGATCGATCGGCTTGTCCTTGCGGGCCGGCTTGGCTTCGAAGCGCTGCGGCTGTGCGGAGGGACGGTTACCCTTGTCGGGGCGCGGACCACGATGCTGCTCGCCTTCCGGGCGCTGGCGATTTTCGCGCGGCGGCCGATTGTCGGCTCGCTGTTCGCCATGACCGTCGGCCGGCCGACCCTCGCGACGCTGCTCACCACGCTCGCCCCGGTCCTGGCGTTCGCCGCGCTCGCGCTGCGGTCCGCGATGTTCGCCCTGACGCTGCTCGCCTTGGCGATGTTCACCCTGACGGGGTTCACCCTGGCGCTGCTCGCCGCCAGGACGGCCCTGGCGATCGTTGCGGCGGCCGCCTTCGCGGCTGTTCTGGTTGCCGGCTTCGCGACGCTGTCCGTTGCGGTTCTGGTTTTGGTTCTGATTTTCCTGGCGTCCGCCACCGGGCCGCCAGAGGAGCACGCGCTTTTCCTCGACCGGTGCAGCTTCGGCACTTTCCAATGCCGCGCTCTCAACAGTCGATGCCTCGGCCTCTGCAACTGGTTCGGCTGCAGCGGCTTCGGTCGTCTCCTCGGTCTTCACCTCTGCAGAGGCTTCTTCGGTCTCCTCGGTTTCGGCCGGCGCATTGTCGGCAGCGGCCTCTTCCGGCTTGTCTTCATCGATGGATACAGCGCCTTCCTCGGCAGTTGCCGCAACCGCGGTCGCAGTCGACTCGGCGGCCGCCGGCTGCGCCTGGGCCGGCGCGGTGGAAGCGAGATGGGCGGCGGCTTCTTCGGCGGTCACGCTGTCGGCGCGGTAACCGAGGCCCTTTAGAATCTCTTCCATGTCGTCAGCGGTGGCGCCGAGAATGGAGAGCATGGCCGGCGTGGCGACGAAGCGGCGACCGTCATAGGCGCCTTCGGGACGATTCTGTGCACCGGGCTTCCATTGCAGCAGCGGACGGATGAGGTCGGCCAGGCGTTCGAGGATATCGATGCGGACGGCGCGCTTGCCCAGGAACCGGAAGCCGGCGAGACGGTAGAAATTGCGCTCGAAGGACTGATCGGTGACGATCGATGTGCGGCCGGCGGCCAGCGCCGGGATCAGGTCGCCATAACCAGGCTTGCTGAGCGCGTCGTTCCTGAGCGACCAGAGAAGCGTGATCAGTTCGGCCGGAGCGGGCTTCAAAAGCGCCGGCATGAAGACGTGATAGGCGCCGAAGCGGATACCATATTTGCGCAGCGAGGCACGGCCTTCCTGATCCAGCGCCTTGACGTCGTCGGTGACGTCGCGGCGGAACAGGACGCCGAGATTTTCGGCGATCTGGTAGGCCAGGCCCTTGGCGATGCCCTGCAGGTCTTCGGCACGCGTCAGGTCGTCGAGCGGCTTCAGCACAGTGGCGATGTGGTGATTGACGAAGCGCTCGATGCGGGCCTGGACATGCTCGCGGGCGTGGCCGGAAAGCAATTCGTCCGCCAGAAGCACGATGCGCGGCCGCATGATGTGGTCGGACGCCGTCAGCCTTGCCACGGGTTCGCCGAGCCAGCGCACCAGGCCGTCATTGGCGAGCGCCAGATCGTTGTTGCCGGCAGCATGCAGGCGCGCGGCGCGTGCCTCGTATTCCAGGGCAAGGGCCTTGCTGGCAGCGCTTTCGACTGCCTTCAAATCCTGGCCGTCGGTTGCACTCGCCAGAGTGAACCGGAAGCCCGATAACTGACCCACATGATGCCCTTCGACAAAGACATCGCCATTCACACTGATTTCAGCTTCCAGCATAGCATTCTCTCTTAGGCGCCTCATGAGCACAGATGTCCTGCGATCAACGAAGCGTTTGGTCAACCGTTCATGCAGCGCGTCCGAGAGGCGGTCCTCGATATCGCGCGTTTTTTCCTGCCAGTGTGCCGGGTCTGCAAGCCAGCCCGGCCGGTTGGACACATAAGTCCAAGTCCTGATTTGTGCAATACGCGCCGACAGCGTATCCATCTCGCCATCCGTGCGATCGGCGCGGCGCACCTGCTCGGCAACAAAATCCTCATTGACGGCACCATGCCGGACGATGTCCTTGTAAATGGCGGCGACGAGATCGGAATGCTGCAGCGAGGTGATCCGCCGGTAATCGGGGAGTGCGCAAATCTCCCAGAGCTTTTCCACCCTTTCGCGCGTCGTGGCAAGCTCCAAAATGTCCGGATAGCGCTCCAAATGTTCGAGCGCCTGCAGATCGTCGGACGGTAGCGCCTTGGTCAGGCCCTGTACGCGCGGCGGCATTTCAAGGCTCGCCTTGAGGGCGACGATCGAAGAATAGTCGAGCACCTTGGAGCGCCATTGCATCACACGCACCGGGTCGAATTCATGACTTTCGATGCGCCGCACCATTTCATCGTCGAAGGGCGGGGTCTGGCCGGTGACACCGAATGTGCCGTCCTTGATATAGCGGCCGGCACGGCCGGCGACCTGGCCGAGTTCGCCTGGATTGAGGTTGCGGTATTGGAAACCGTCGAATTTGCGGTCCTGGGCGAAGGCGACGTGATCGACGTCAAGGTTCAGGCCCATGCCGATCGCGTCGGTGGCGACGAGATATTCGACATCGCCTTCCTGATAGAGCGCCACCTGGGCATTGCGGGTGCGGGGGCTCAGCGCGCCGAGAACGACGGCCGCACCGCCACGCTGGCGCTTGACCAGTTCGGCAATGGCATAGACCTCGTCGGCCGAAAAGGCGACGATGGCCGAGCGATGCGGCAGGCGGGTGATCTTCTTCTGGCCGGCATAGAAGAGCTGCGACAGCCTGGGACGCTCGACCACCGTGATGCCGGGCAGGATCTGGGTAAGGATCGGCTTCATCGTCGCTGCACCAAGCAGCAGCGTTTCCTCGCGGCCGCGCAGGTTCAGGATGCGGTCGGTGAAAACATGGCCGCGCTCGAGATCGGCAGCAATTTGCACCTCGTCGATGGCGACGAAGGCGGCGCGAGTCTGGTCCGGCATGGCCTCGACGGTGCAGACGGAAAAGCGGGCTGTGGGCGGGGCGATCTTCTCCTCGCCGGTGATCAGCGCCACATTGGCGACACCCACCTTGTCGGCGACGCGGGTATAGACCTCGCGCGCGAGGAGCCTGAGCGGCAGGCCGATGATGCCGGAGGAATGCGCCACCATGCGTTCGATCGCGTAGTGCGTCTTGCCGGTATTGGTGGGCCCGAGCACCGCGGTGACGCCGCGGCCGCTCAATATCAGGGGATCGGAATTCAAATCAGTCCAGTCCAGGCTTCATTTCGGCCGGCGCGAAGCCGGGGTGGCATTCCTTGCATCTCCTTTGTTGCAATTGCAAGACAGGATCTCGGCAAGGTCGAAAACGCACAAAAGGTCAGCCGCATACATAGGGAGGAATTGAGGAAACGACAAATCCGCAAGGTTCGGAACAGGTTAAGAACGAATCAGCGACGAATCGATGACTCGCTCGTGTTCTTTTTATGTTCTACACAACATGTAGTAGGTAGTACAAGATTCACGGCGACATCCTGAATCGATTCAAATTGCAGCGCTTATCCGGCAAATAACGTCATCGAAGTCGCAAAATGTGCGTCAAATACGCCTATAGGATATGGTTAATGATTTGATACCGCTTGATTTCTGTCAATCGAGAACGAAAGGTGTGAGACGCGAACCAATTTCGAACGAATCGCAGACGAATCAAGGCGGTAGCCAAGTTTCCGATTTGTTCGACACAAAATATAGTGGTTTTGGAACGCATTAACCATGCTCGGAGGCCATGCGTGAAAAATACAAGAAAAAAGAACGGCGAATAGCTGTTTCGCGGTACTGGCGCCTGGTTGCATTGTGGGGAAATCGTACAGGTGCGCTGCGAAAGGCGATGAATGCGCTGCATGAACCGAGGCGGAACGAATCGCTGACGAATCGGTGACCTCCATCGCTTCCCGGTTTGTTCACCGCAATATGTTGTGTAATAACAGATCGTTAACCCTGTTGCTGGAAGTCACGGCGGTTCACTGTTTTCCGCTTGCCGGCATTTGAGAGTGTCGAAGGAGCAGAAATGATCGACGGACGCGTGTTCATTGCCACCAGTCTTGAAGGTTTTATCGCCCGCAGCGACGGCGCGATAGACTGGCTGCCGGGGCTGGATACCGACGGCGGCGACTATGGCTATAGCGCCTTCCTTGAAACCGTCGACGGAATCATCATGGGACGCGGCAGCTTCGAGCAGGTGCGTCGCTTTGATCCATGGCCGTACCCCAAACCTGTCATCGTGATGAGCCGGTCGCTGAAACAGCACGACCTGGAGAGTTCCTTTGAGGGCAAGGTGACGATTTCGGCAGAGGCGCCGGAAGCGCTTGCAGCAGAATTGGCGGGCAGAGGCTGGAAAGCGGCTTATGTGGATGGCGGCAAGATCATCCAGTCCTTCCTTCGCGCCGGACTGATCACGGATATGATCATCACGCGTATCCCGATTTTGATAGGAGATGGGATTCCTCTCTTCGGGCCGGTCGACGAGGACATTCAGCTGCAACATTGTGAGACGACGGCTTATCCGTCGGGTCTGGTGCAGTCACGGTATGCGGTGAGACGACAAGAGTAAGCGCGTCGCATCTGTAGCGCGCTTGTGGTGGACGGGGCCGTCATCGGGTCGAGCCCGAAAACGACACCGTCCAACACTGTGCCTGTATCAGTTCCTGATGGTGCAGCGATCAGACGAAATACTGGCCGCCATTGGCGGTGATCGTCGAGCCGGTGATGAAGCCGGCATCGTCGGAGGCGAGGAAGACGACGCAGCGGGCGATCTCTTCCGGCTCACCCAGCCGGCCGACCGGGATCTGCGGGATGATGCGTTCGTTCAGCACCTTTTCCGGCACGGCCCTGACCATTTCCGTGCCGATATAGCCCGGGCAGATGGCGTTGACGGTAATGCCCTTGGCGGCACCTTCCTGGGCGAGCGACTTGGTGAAACCGAGGTCGCCGGCCTTGGCGGCGGAATAGTTGGCCTGACCCATCTGGCCCTTCTGCCCATTGATCGAGGAGATGTTGACGATGCGGCCGAAGGAGCGGTCGCGCATGCCCGACCAGACCGGATGCGTCATGTTGAACAGGCCGGTGAGATTGGTGTTGATCACCGCATTCCACTGATCCGGCGTCATCTTGTGGAACATGGCGTCGCGGGTGATGCCGGCATTGTTGACGAGAACCTCGACGGGGCCGAGATCGGCTTCGACTCTGGCGATGCCGTCGGCGCAGGCTTCGTAGCTCGACACATCCCATTTATAGGCGGCAATGCCGGTTTCCTTGGTGAAGGCCGCGGCGGCTTCGTCGTTGCCCGCATAGTTGGCGGCGACCTTATAGCCGGCATTCTTCAGTGCGATGGAAATCGCGGCGCCAATACCGCGGGTACCGCCGGTGACGAGGGCTGTTCTGCTCATCTGTTCCTCTCCCCTTTAAGCTGTTATTTAAAAGCAAGACGGCCGGGCATTGCCCGGCCGTCGATCTCATCACATCGCTTCGACGCACATGGCGATGCCCATGCCGCCGCCGATGCAGAGCGTGGCCAGGCCTTTCCTTGCCGAGCGGCGCTTCATTTCGAACAGCAGCGTGTTGAGAACACGGGCGCCGGAAGCGCCGATCGGATGGCCGATTGCGATGGCGCCGCCGTTGACGTTGACGATTTCCGGGTTCCAGCCGAGGTCCTTGTTGACGGCGCAAGCTTGGGCGGCGAAAGCCTCGTTGGCTTCGACGAGATCGAGGTCGCCGACCGACCAGCCGGCCTTTTCCAGCGCCCGGCGCGAAGCGGGGATCGGGCCGGTGCCCATGATCTTCGGGTCGACGCCAGCCGTGGCCCAGGAGACGATGCGGGCGAGCGGAGTGATGCCACGCTTGGCAGCTTCGGCTTCGGTCATCAGCAGCGCGGCCGCGGCGCCGTCATTGAGACCCGAGGCGTTGCCGGCGGTCACGGTGCCGTCCTTGTCGAAGGCCGGGCGCAGCTTCTGCATGCCTTCGAGCGTGGCGCCGAGGCGGATATATTCGTCGCTGTCGACGATGGTGTCGCCCTTCCGGCCCTTGATTGTCACCGGTATGATCTCGTCCTTGAAGCGGCCGGCCACCTGAGCGGCTTCGGCTTTGTTCTGCGACGCAAGCGCGAAGGCGTCCTGTTCGTCACGGGTCAACTGCCACTGCCGAGCGACGTTTTCGGCGGTGATGCCCATATGATAGCCGTGGAAGGCGTCAGTCAGGCCATCCTTGATCATCGTGTCGATCATCTTGAAGTCGCCCATCTTCACGCCGGAGCGCAGATGCTGGCAATGCGGCGCCATGGACATCGATTCCATGCCGCCGGCGACGATGATGTTCGCATCACCGCTGACGATCTGCTGCATGCCCAGCGCCACGGCGCGCAGTCCGGAGCCGCAGAGCTGGTTGATGCCGATGGCGGTCTTCTCGACCGGGATGCCGGCCAGGACGGCGGACTGGCGAGCCGGATTCTGGCCTTCACCGGCCTGCAGCACCTGGCCGAGGATGACCTCGTCGACTTCCGCTGCCTCGACATTGGCGCGCTCGAGTACGCCCTTGATGACGGCAATGCCGAGCTCATGCGCCGGCGTATTGGCGAAGCTGCCGTTGAATGAGCCGACCGCGGTGCGGGCCGCGCTGGCGATGACGATGGACGGGCTGCTCATGGTATTTCCTCCGTGTAATTTAGCGTGACAGTGGCAAACGGCCGTAGAGCTGTCAATGACGTGCAATTGCGACGTTGGTTTAACGCTCCGCGGATTTGTTCATTGCTGAACCATATCATGCCGCAGTGCGTTCATTGCGCAACAAAAAATTTTGGCACCTCACGCCGCAATGCACAAAACCGATTGTCTTTGCTTGGGTTTCGCATAGACTGGACAAAACGCCGCAAAGTCCGGGAGGGCGGCGTCGCAATAAAAATAAGTGGGATCAGGAGGAATTCATGGCAAAGAGCGACGGCCAGATCATTATTAAAAAGTATGCCAACCGGCGGCTCTATAATACGGGTACAAGCACTTATGTGACGCTCGACGATCTGGCCCAGATGGTCAAGCGCGGCGAGGATTTTGCCGTGCAGGACGCCAAGAGCGGCGATGACATCACCCATTCCGTGCTCACGCAGATCATCTTCGAGCAGGAATCGAAGAACGGCAATACACTTCTGCCGATCTCCTTCCTGCGGCAGCTGATTTCCTACTACGGCGACCAGATGCAGTCCTTCGTCCCGTCCTATCTCGAACAGTCGATGCATGCCTTCGGCGAACAGCAGACGCAGATACGCGAGCATATGGCCAAGACTCTGGGCGACACGCCGCTGGCGAAGAACTTACAAATCCCGATGCAGCTGATGGAAGAGCAGATCAAGCGCAATACCGAGATTTTCCAGAAGGCCATGGAAGCCTTTACGCCATTCTCGGTTGCCGCCAAGGCGGAGAGCAAGGAGCCTGCGCGGAAGGCGGACGCCAAGGACGTCGAGGACCTGAAAGAGCAGCTCAGAGCGTTGCAGGCGAAGATCGAGAATATGTGAGGGGCTGACCTCACGACATCGCCGGAAGCCGCTTTCGGCGTGGCGTCAAGCTCAGACGCGCTCACGTCGGATCATCGAAGATATGATCATCGCGGTGCCTGGCATCGCGCCATGCAGAGCTTTCATCCACAAGCCGCTTCGCCTGCATCAGCCGCAGGCCAGCATCATGAAAGGCTGAGACAGACTCCAGCTTGGAATAGCCGCGGTGTCGCAGCTTCGCCAAAATCTCATCCTCGGTTTCACCTGCTTCGGGTGAGCGCTTTATCTCCGCGCCGAGAAGCATGCTTGCGAGTCTTTCCCTGTGGTGCCCGATCGATCGCAGAATTTCACATCTGGTGTGATGTGAGACTGTCGCCTCACAGCCCGATCGAGACATCCCTGCCGGCAGACTTGATCGACACGGTGAAGCCGGCGACCACGTCGACGAGGCTGATCAGCATCAGGATGAAGAAGATCTGTGTCGCCGCACCCTTCACCAGCAGAAATTCGATCAGGAATACGACGAACAAAACCAGGGAAAACAGGTGATCGAGCAGCGCCACCGAGCTGCGGCGGGTCGCCTTAAAGATTTCCATGAACAGGATGACGAGGCTGATGACGATGAAGAGATCGCCGAGCGACATCGTCCAATCGGCGCCGGACACCATGTGAACGCTGAACACTTCCTTCTGCAGCGAGGCTGTGCCGCCGCCGCCAAACAGGCCGAACATGTCGAGATTGTAGAGAATGAAGGGAATGAGCATCAACGGGATAACGGCCATTGTTCGGATTCCTCGAAAAAGCGTTCTCGGCGAAAGATTGGCGCAGTCTTAATACAGAATCCGCTTACCGCAACACGGATTCCTCTTCCTATCGAGGCAATAAAAAAGCCGGCAACGATGCCGGCTTCCAACTCATTGCGCAGGAAAAGCGATCAGGTGCTTTCCTTCGGCGTCAGCACCTGGCGACCGCGGTACATGCCGGTCTTCAGGTCGACGTGATGCGGACGGCGAAGCTCGCCGGAATTCTTGTCTTCGACATAGGTCGGAGCCTTCAGACCATCGGCGGAACGGCGCATGCCACGGCGCGACGGGCTGGTCTTTCTTTTCGGAACTGCCATTGTTTTAACTCCAATCTCACCGCGCTTTCGCTGAAGCGCACTATTCTTTCGATACAATTGCGGGCAAGATCATGCCTGTCATTGCTGCAATATTCCAGCGATCAGCCAGACGGGCCGGTACCTGTCAGTGATCATTTCCGGAAAATTTGCCGGGCTTATACATGCCGGAGGCCCGTTTGACCAGTCCCCAGAAAAATTTTTCTTGCGCCGGATGAATCCGTCATTCAGGCTTCATCTTCGGCAACGACCCAGGTTTCCTTCGTAGCATCCGCCGCCCAGGCGAGCCATGCCGGATGTGATTTCATCGCGTCGATATAAGCCAGCGTCTTCGGGTTTTCGGAGAGGACATAGGCTTCAAAACGGTTGATGACCGGCCCGAACATGGCGTCCGCCGCTGAAAATGCACCAAACAGGAAGGGGCCGCCGCTACGGGCGATGCTGCCGTGCCAGATTGTTTCGATCCGGTTGATGTCGGCGCGCATCTCGGGGGTGATCGGCATCGGTTTTTTCGGCCGGCGGAGGTTCATCGGGCAGGCATTGCGGATGCCGCGGAAGCCGGTGGCCATTTCCATTGCGTAGGCGCGGGCCAGTGCGCGGTCCTTGCGGTCCGCAGGCCAGATGGGTTTGTCGGGGAACAGCTCGGCGACATATTCGATGATGGCAAGCGATTCCCAGACCTTGAAACCGTTATCGACGAGCAGCGGCACGCGGCCGGTTTCCGATACCGCCTTGATCGCGGGATTGTCGTTGGGGAAATCGAAGGGGATGACTTCATCGATGAAATCGATACCGGCGGCCTTCATCGCCAGCCAGGGCCGCATCGACCAGGAGGAATAGTTCTTGTTGCCGACGATCAGCTTGAGTTCGCCCATGTTCCGCTCCGTTGGTTATGGCGGGAGTGTAGCGGGGCGAAGACGCGCTCACAAATGAAGAGAATTGGCCTCAGTCATAAAGGCATTTGATGTAAGGGCCGGAACCCCGGGCGCGGCGCTCGATCAGCGTCGCCAGCCGTTTCATTCCCTTGGCCGGCTTGGAGGCGTTGCGCATGATCGGATTGGGCAGCGAAACGGCGAGCAGGGCGGCCTGCTTGCGGGTCAGTTTCGAGGCCGGGACCTTGAAGTGATATTGCGCCGCCGCCTCGATGCCGTAGATGCCGGGACCCCATTCGGCGATGTTGAGGTAGATTTCCATGATCCGCTTTTTTGACAGGATGAGATTGGCACTCAGCGCCAGCGGCAATTCCAGTCCCTTGCGAATGAAGGAGCGGCTGTTCCAGAGAAACAGGTTCTTGACCGTCTGCATCGGAATGGTCGAGGCCCCTCGGGTGGCTTCGCCCTCGAGCGCGTCCTCGACGACGCCATTCATCTGCACCCAGTCGACGCCGCTGTGATTGCAGAACTGGCCATCCTCCGACATCATCACCGATTGCACGAGATTCGGAGAAATATCCTCGAAATCCACCCAGCGCCGGTCATAGCCCTGCAGCGTTGCGAGATCGGCGAACATCAGCGTCGAAACAGGATGGATGAATTCCAGCTTGTAGACGAGCATCAGCACGAAAGGCAGCAGCAGAATGCCAGTGATGAACTTAAGCAAGAGTTTCAGCCGGCGGCGCATCGGCGTCTCAATGCGAGTTGCAATATTCGCCGGGACGGCGTCTGCCGGCAACGGTTGCTGGACCAACTGTGCGTCGGGCGTGATGTCCAAATTGCAAAGCTCCGGCTATCCTCGCTCCTGAGAGCCTGTCGCGAGGGAATTTCATAAACTGCCGGAAGTTCCATTGCCAGTGGTTTGACCAAAGTTTGTTAAATCGGCTGTTTTGACGTGTTGCAAGTGCGAAATCGGCGTGCCAAAGAGCGGGCATGCAGGACGCAGAATTTTTCGAGAGACTGAAGGCGCATGCGGCGGCCGTCGAGGCGCTGTTGGCTGATCTTTTGTCTGCATCGCGGCGGGATGGCGAGATCGCCCGGCCGGAGCGTCTGTTCGCCGCCATGCGTCATGGTGTCCTCAATGGCGGCAAGCGCATGCGCCCGGTATTGGTGATCGAAAGTGCTGCGCTGTTCGGAGGCGACAGGGCCGCAGCGTTGCGTGTCGCAGCGGCGCTTGAATGCATTCACTGCTATTCGCTGATCCATGACGACCTGCCGGCGATGGACAATGACGACTTCCGTCGTGGCCAGCCGACCGTGCACAAGGCTTTCGATGACGCCGCAGCCATTCTCGCCGGCGATGGCCTGCTGACCTACGCCTTCGACATTCTTGGCGCACCGGAAACGGATTTGCCGGCGAAGCGTAAGCTGGAATTGACGCTTCATCTTGCGCGTGCTGCCGGACCGGGTGGCATGGCCGGCGGACAGGCGCTTGATCTCGAAGCAGAAAAAGGTGGGCTCGGCGAGGCCGAAACCACGGTGATGCAGTCGATGAAGACCGGCGCCCTGATCCGTTTCGCTGCCGAGGCTGGCGCAATCATTGCCGGTGCCGATTCGGAGGAACGCGGCCGCATGGTGCGTTTTGGCGAGATCGTCGGCTTAGCCTTCCAGCTGCGCGACGACCTGCTCGATCTCACGGCCGACAGCGCCACGCTCGGCAAAGCGGCCGGCAAGGATGCGGCGCGTGGCAAGGCAACATTGCCGTCGATCCGCGGCCTGGACTGGGCGAAGGGCCGCCTTGCGGAACTCGTCGAGGAGGCACAGAGCGTGCTTTCGCCCTGGGGCGAGCAGGCGGATATGCTGATTACGTTCGCAAGCTATGTCGCCACCCGGGAAAAATAGATGAGCAAATTCTGGTCGCCGATCGTCTCCTCACTGAAACCCTATGTCGCCGGCGAGCAGCCGCGCATCCAGAATCTCGTCAAGCTCAATACCAACGAGAACCCTTACGGCCCGTCGCCGAAAGCAATTGCGGCAATCGCTGCGGAGGCCGGCGACCGGCTGCGGCTCTATCCCGATCCAGCCTCGACCCGGCTCAGGCAGGCGATTGCCGATCTGCACCACGTTGCGCTGGATGAGGTCTTTGTCGGCAATGGCTCGGACGAAGTGCTCGCTCACACCTTCCAGGCGCTCCTGAAGCACGAACGGCCACTTTATTATCCGGATATCACCTACAGCTTCTATCCGGTCTATTGCCTGCTCTACGGTATCGAAGCGCGGCCAATCCCGCTCGGCGAGGATTTCCGCATTCGCCTGGAAGACTACGATGAGGATTGCGGCGCGATCATTCTCGCCAATCCGAACGCGCCGACCGGCATTGCCTTGACGCTGAGCGAAGTGGAAACGCTTGTTGCAGCGCATCCTGACGTGCCTGCGGTGATCGACGAGGCCTATATCGATTTCGGCGGCGAAAGCGCTGTGCCGCTGACGCGCCGATACGACAATCTGCTGGTCGTCCACACGCTGTCGAAATCGCGTTCCCTTGCCGGCATGCGCGTCGGCTTCGCCATCGGGCAACGGCCGCTGATCGAGGCCCTGGAGCGGGTCAAGGACAGTTTCAATTCCTATCCGATCGACCGGCTTGCCGAAGCGGGTGCTACGGCTGCGATCGAGGATGTCACGTGGTTCGACGAGACACGCCGCAAGGTGATGGAGTCGCGCGATCGGGTGACTGGCGCGCTCAGGCAGCGCGGCTTCGACGTGCTGCCTTCAGCGGCAAATTTCGTCTTCGCACGGCACCCGGGACATGAAGGAGCAAAGCTGGCGGCGGCGCTGAGGGAGAAATCCGTGCTGGTCCGGCATTTCGCCAAGCCGCGGATTTCGGATTTCCTAAGGATTTCGATCGGCACGGCGGAGGAATGCGACCGGCTGATCGAGGCGATCGACGAGATCGTCTGATCAGGCATCCCATGGTGAGATCGCGTCGATCTGCGCCGCGCGAAAATCTTTGAGATTGCGGGTTGCCAAACGACCACCGTTAACAAGAACGATTGCAGCGATCATGCCGTCCTGCACAGATAGGCCGGCGCCTCTTCTCGAAGCAGCCCCCATGATGTTGCCGTAGGCCAGGGCCGCGTCTTCAGTGAAACCGAATATCCGATTGGCGAACCGTTGCCGCCAGCCAGTCAATCCCTGCTCGAGTCTCCGAGCTCGCTGATCGGGGTGAATTTTCTCGATTCCATAGGAGATTTCGGCGATCACGATTGTCGACAAAGCAAGCTGCGCATCATTGTGTATAAGCCAAGTAACCACCTTAGGGTCTGGGGCTTTCTTCAAAGTTTCGGAAACTACATTAGTATCAAGGAAGATCAAAGATCTATCCCTTTATGAGGTTTTCGACTCTCGGCGATCAGTGCGTCCAGATCGACATCGCTGCCGCTATCCCTGGTCAACCTCGCATAAAACAACGAGGCCGGTTCCCTTTCCGATTCGAGGCTTTCGTAGGCTTCAAGCGCTCTTTCGACAATCTCGGCAACAGAGCGGTTCTCCTGCCGAGCAAGTCGCTCTGCAATATCAATGGCTCGGGCGCTGTTAATGGAAAGCTGGTGTTGGGTCATTCCATCTCTCCTCCAGCATGACAAGTGTGATGCCAGCTAAAATGACACCTCGACTGTCCTAGCGCAAGACCACCCAACCGTAGTGATGGCTACGGCCGAATGACGCAGACGCCGTGCTCCATGCTGCAGTCGTTCTTGCCCTTCGTCATATCGATGATCTTGAGCGTTACACCCGTTGCGACCAGATCGGCCGGCGCGCGTTCGGTGCCATAGGACCAAGAACCGACATTGTCGCGGGAATAGATGTCGATGCCGCCGGAATAGGTGTTGACCTCGCCGGGCGCGCGATAGGGCAGGCGATTGTTGTTGGCGTTGACGATTGTGCGGCGGTCGATGATGCGGACAGCGTTCTTGATCGTCACATGGCGGATCGGGACGTGCTTGATCCGGTGGATGCGGTAGCGGTGATCGCCGGCGGTGGCGCCTGAAGCCAGGGCGGTCGCGAGCAGCAGCGTCGACAGAGCAATCAGGGTTTTGGAACGCGAAAACATGGCCAGACCTCCCGGTTCCGATCCGCTGCGCGGGACGAGCAGCAGCGTAATCGTTAACAAAAGGTTAACACTGAGTTCGCGATTGAATCAATGCCGGAAAGCTGCGCTTTCACAGCACTTTAGCAAAAGGTTAACGGCCGTCGTGAAGTCGTTGAAAGAAGTGGAATAAAATAATCGATTAAATCCGAGATACGTGTTTGGCAGGGCTTGCCGCGGCGCATTCACGCGATTAAACACCGTTTTGACGCAATGCACATAAGCTTGCTTGCCGTGTGTTGCAGCCTCCTTGTGCCGGCTCTCCGGCACAGACATTGCCCGGGAGCTCCCCCTATGGCGAATGCCGCAAATAACCGCCCGCTTTCTCCGCACCTTCAAGTCTACAAATTTATCCCCACCATGGCCGCCTCGATCTTCCATCGCATTACCGGTGGAGCGCTCTATTTCGGCACCGTGCTGGTCGCCTGGTGGCTGATCGCCATCGCCTCGGGCGAGGGATACTATAACGCCGCGCAATGGGTGTTCGGCTCGATCGTCGGCCGGCTCGTCCTGTTCGGCTTCACCTGGGCGCTGGTGCAGCACATGCTCGGCGGGCTGCGCCACTTCATGTGGGACCTCGGCTATGGTTTTGAGAAACATTTCACCACCATGCTGGCGAAGGCAACCTTCATTGCCGCGCCGATCATCACCGTGATCCTCTGGATCATCGGCTATCTCGTTCGCTAGGGGGCCCAAAATGGTCGATATGCGCACGCCGCTCGGCAAGGTTCGCGGGCTCGGCTCCGCCAAGGAAGGCACGGATCACTTCTGGCGCCAGCGGCTGACGGCCGCCGCCAATGTGCCGCTGATCATCTTCTTCGTCATTTTCGTCATCGCTCACACCAACTCATCCTATGCGCAGATTCGAGCGGCGCTCGGCAATCCGTTCGTCGCAGTGCTGATGGGCCTTGTGGTAATTTCGGGCCTCGTCCACATGCGCATCGGCATGCAGGAGATCATCGAGGACTATGTTCATCACGAGGGCGCTAAGGTCGTGTGCCTGATGCTCAACACATTCTTCACCGTCGTCGTCGGCGCACTCTGTCTTTTCGCCGTGCTGAAGACCGGCTTCGCAGGATAATTCATCATGGCTTCCGTTTCCTCCCCAGCCCAAGGCGGCAAGGCCTACAACTATGTCGACCACTCTTATGATGTGGTGATCGTCGGTGCCGGCGGCGCCGGCCTGCGCGCCACGCTCGGCATGGCCGAACAGGGGTTTAAGACCGCCTGTATCACCAAGGTTTTTCCGACTCGCTCGCATACGGTCGCGGCCCAGGGCGGCATCGCCGCATCGCTCAAGAACATGACGCCGGACAGCTGGCAGTGGCATCTCTACGACACCGTCAAGGGCTCGGACTGGCTCGGCGACGTTGACGCCATGCAGTATATGGTCATGGAAGCGCCGAAGGCGGTTTATGAACTCGAGCATTATGGCGTGCCGTTCTCGCGCACCGAGGATGGCCGCATCTATCAGCGTCCGTTCGGCGGCCATATGCAGAATTATGGCGAAGGCCCGCCGGTGCAGCGCACCTGCGCTGCCGCCGACCGCACCGGCCATGCCATCCTGCACACGCTCTATGGCCAGTCGCTGAAGAACAATGCTGAATTCTTCGTCGAATATTTCGCTCTCGACCTGATCATGTCCGAAGATGGCAGCCGCTGCACCGGCGTCGTCGCCTGGAACCTCGATGACGGCACGATCCATCGTTTTTCGGCTAAGATGGTGGTGCTGGCGACGGGCGGCTATGGCCGCTCTTATTTCTCCGCCACCTCGGCGCATACCTGCACCGGCGACGGCGGCGGCATGGTGGCGCGCGCAGGCCTGCCGCTACAGGACATGGAATTCGTGCAGTTCCATCCGACCGGTATCTACGGCGCCGGCTGTCTGATCACCGAGGGCGCGCGTGGTGAAGGCGGTTACCTCGTCAATTCCGAGGGCGAGCGCTTCATGGAGCGCTATGCACCGACCGCCAAGGATCTTGCCTCGCGCGACGTCGTTTCACGCTGCATGACCTTGGAAATCCGCGAAGGTCGCGGCGTCGGCAAGAACAAGGACCATATCTTCCTGCATCTCGACCATCTCGACCCGGCCGTGTTGCATGAACGCCTGCCGGGCATTTCGGAATCGGCGCGTATCTTCGCCGGCGTCGACGTGACGCGCGAGCCCATCCCGGTCCTGCCGACGGTGCATTACAATATGGGCGGCATCCCGACCAATTACTTCGGCGAGATGCTCAATGCCGACAGCGCCAACCCGGAACGTATCCTTCCCGGCCTGATGGCTGTCGGCGAAGCCGGCTGCGCCTCGGTGCATGGCGCCAACCGGCTTGGTTCCAATTCGCTGATCGACCTGGTCGTGTTCGGCCGCGCATCGGCAATCCGAGCCGGTGAGGTGATCAATCGCGAAGAGCCGATCCCGCATCTCAATATCGCCGCCTGCGACAAGATCATGGAGCGCTTCGACCGCCTGCGTTACGCCAGCGGCAGCACGCCGACGGCTGTGTTGCGCGAAAAGATGCAGCGCACCATGCAGGAAGACGCCGCCGTGTTCCGTACCCAGGAATCGCTGGAATCGGGCTGCAAGCGCATCAGCGCTATCTGGAAGGAGCTGCCGGATATCAAGGTCACCGACCGCTCGATGATCTGGAATTCGGACCTGGTGGAAACGCTGGAACTCGAAAACCTGATGGCCAACGCGATCACCACGGTCTACGGCGCCGAGGCGCGCAAGGAAAGCCGCGGCTCGCATGCCCGCGAGGACTATACCGAAGGCAAGTTCGGTGGCCGCGACGACGAGAACTGGCGCAAGCACACGCTCGCCTGGGTCAACGATGCGGGCGATGTGAAACTGGATTATCGGCCGGTGCACAAGGACCTGATCGCCGAGGGTATCGATCCGCACAAAATCGAGCCGAAGGCGCGGGTGTATTGAGCGAGCGTAGATGATATCCTCAAGAGCATAGGAAGCTGATATCGGAGCGATACAATGGGTGAAATGCGTATAAAGATTGATGATGAAAGTCTGTTGACTCGTATTTCTGATCTCGCCCGTCAGCACAATCGCTCTATCGAACAGGAAGTCGAAGCCTTGTTGCACGCAGCGCTGCCTGAACCTCCGCGACGCGAAGACCTTCCAGCGCTTGCTGCGCGCATCGCGGCGATGACACCGAAGGATGTGAAGCAGACTGACAGTGTTGAATTGTTGCGTGAGATTCGTGGCAATTGAAGCTGGTGATCGATACCTCTGTTGCAATTAAATGGTTCGTTGAAGAGGACGGCTTTGAGGCTGCACGGTCTCTGGTCGATCCAAGACTTGAACGAACGGCGCCGGAGCTTGTCATCGCTGAAGCCGCAAATGTATTGCAGCGGAAGGTTCGCACCGGTGAGCTGAAAGATGCGCAGGCGTTGAATGCCGTGAATAACTTGCGTTACTTCTTTGATCGGCTGGTTCCATCGGTTGATCTTGTGGAAGCGGGATTTGTCTTGTCTCAGTCACTCGACCACTCCGTATATGACTGTATGTATCTGGCGCATGCGTTGATGGACAAGGATGCCAAGCTGGTCACAAGTGACATAAAATTCATAGGCAAGGCGAAAATCGCCGGCTTTGGTGACAGGATATTAGATTTGAACGTGGCTAGAGACGCTCTTGCCAACGGACAGGAAAACGAAAATGGTTGAACTCGCTCTCCCCAAGAATTCGACGATGTCGGACGGCAAGACCTGGCCGAAGCCGCAGGGCGCAAAAAATGTCCGAGAATATCGCATCTATCGCTGGTCGCCGGACGACGGCAAGAACCCGACAATCGATACTTACTATATCGATGTCGATGATTGCGGGCCGATGGTGCTCGATGCGCTCATCTATATCAAGAACAAGATCGACCCGACGCTGACCTTCCGCCGCTCCTGTCGCGAGGGCATTTGCGGCTCCTGTGCGATGAATATCGACGGGACCAACACGCTCGCCTGCACCAAGGGCATGGACGAGATCAAGGGCACGGTGAAGATTTACCCGCTGCCGCACATGCCTGTCGTCAAGGACCTCATCCCGGACCTCAACAATTTCTACGCCCAGCACCGCTCGATCGAGCCCTGGCTGAAGACGGTATCGCCTGAGCCGGCCAAGGAGTGGAAGCAGAGCCACGAGGATCGCCTCAAGCTCGATGGCCTCTATGAATGCATCCTCTGCGCCTGCTGCTCGACTTCCTGTCCGAGCTATTGGTGGAACGGCGATCGCTATCTCGGCCCCGCCGTGCTGCTGCAGGCCTATCGCTGGCTGATCGACAGCCGCGACGAAGCCAAGGGCGAGCGTCTCGACAATCTCGAAGATCCTTTCCGGCTCTATCGCTGCCACACGATCATGAACTGTGCCCAGGCCTGCCCGAAGGGGCTCAACCCGGCCAAGGCGATCGCCGAGATCAAGAAGATGATGGTGGAGCGCCGGGTCTGAGCCGCATGCTCGATGGATTTGATCCGACAGCGGTCGCTGAAATCCGGACGCGGCTGGACCGGGTGCGCCAGAGCGGCCTGACGATCCTGTTCGCGATCGAAAGCGGCAGTCGCGCCTGGGGCTTTCCATCGCCGGATAGCGATTATGACTGCCGCTTCGTCTATGTCTGGCCGGCAGATGCCCATTTGGTGCTGTATGTCCAGCGTGATGTGATCGAGTTTCCGATCGAAGGCGAGATCGATGCCGGTGGCTGGGACTTGCGCAAAGCGCTGCTTCTCGCGCTCAAGGGCAATGCTGTGATCCACGAATGGGTGACCTCGCCGCATGTCTATGAAGAGGCAAGCGGCTTCCGTGTTGCTCTTCGCGCGCTGCTCGATCTGATTACCGAGCCACTTCTCGTTGCCCGACATTATCGAGGACTGCTCTGGCATCATCTCTTTTCGTCTGAAGATGGTGACATCAAGCTGAAGAAACTGTTCTATGCGCTTCGCCCGGCGCTTTCGTTGCAATATATGGAAGAGCACGGTTTTCGCGAACTCCCGCCAATGGATTTGGCTGGCCTGCTTCGCGGTGTGACGATCAAGTCCGATCTCCTCGACCTCGTCACGTCCATGGTCGAGGCGAAGGCGCGAACACGTGAAATGGGAACGGGACCGGTGCCGCCGCTTCTGGGTGAGTATCTGAACCAGACATTGAATCGCCATCAGGCACTGGCAAAAAGGCCAGCGGTCAGTTCGGCAAAAACCAAAGAACGCTTTGCCTTGGCGGAGCGTTTCTATCATAGAACCGTGATGGAATATGGCGTTCCGGCAGGGGTTACGACTTGTTAACCATACTGTCTTACGCTAATTCCGCCATATTTTCCCGGTTGTGAGAACTGCCGGGTTTTTCGAGTTTCAAGGAGTTGGGGATGCGGGTTTCTTTCGCTGTCGGTGCGGTGTCGATCGCGCTCATGCTGACGGGATGCGCCAGCGACCGGATGGATGACATCGATACGGGTACCAAGCCACAGCCGCTTGAAGCCCAGCCGGTGCAGCCCGTCCAATCCAACAACCTGCCCGATCCGTCGACATCGACCGACTCGTCGCAATTCCCGCAGAAGCCGGCAACCGACCAGACGCTGTCGCAGAACCAGAACGCCAACGCCAATATGCAAGTGGCGGCCAACGCGCAGGACATCAAGAAAGAATCGCTGGTTGGTGGCTGGAAGGTCAACAATGGCGGCACCACCTGCGACATGTTCCTGACGCTGACCAACCTTGGCTCCGGCTCGCGCGGCGGCACGCGCGGCTGCGTCGGCCCGCTTGCCAGCATGGGCTCCTGGGAAGTCGACGGCAAGCAGGTGACCCTCAAGGATCGCAACGGAAATCCCCTGGCGCGGTTCTACAAGACCGCCGACAACCGCCTTGATGGCGCACTCACCTCCGGCCAGACGGTCAGCCTTTCCCGCTAATCATCACATGGATCTTGCAGATGCTGGCTCCGCCTGACTATTCCCAGAGCGTCGTCGAGCGCCTGGAGAAAATGGTGGCGGATGGCGATTTGCAGCGTGATGCGCAGCAATTCGCCATCGCCAGGAAGCTGGACACGGTTCTCTCCACCCTGAAGTCACGACAGCCGGCAGCCAAATCCTCGGTGCTTGGCTGGCTGTTCGCCTCTCAGCGCAAGATCGAAGAGCCGGTGCGTGGGCTCTATATCCACGGCAGCGTCGGGCGCGGCAAGACCATGCTGATGGATACGTTCTTCGAAGTCGCGCCGATCCAACGCAAGCGGCGGGCACATTTCCACGAATTCATGGCCGATGTGCACAATCGCATTGCCGCGCATCGCCAGCGACTGAAGAATGGCGACACAAAGCAGGCTGATCCGATGCCGCCGGTGGCCGCGAGCCTCTATGAAGAGGCGATCCTCCTCTGCTTCGACGAATTTTCCGTCACCGACATCGCCGACGCGATGATTCTATCGCGCTTGTTCACCGAGCTTTTCCGGCTCGGCGCGGTGCTGATCGCCACCTCGAACGTGGCGCCGGACGATCTCTATCGCGACGGATTGAACCGGCAGCTCTTCCTGCCCTTCGTCGATCTGATGAAGCGCTATGTCGATATCGTCTCACTCGACACGCCGACCGACTACCGGCTGGAAAAGACCCGCAGCCTGCCGGTCTGGCTGGTGCCGATCGATGGGCTCAACGATACGCGCATCGAGCAGGCCTGGCATGAACTGACGGAGGGGGCGAAATCCCGTTCCGAGACGATCGAGATGAAGGGCCGGCAGATCCTGGTGCCGCAAGCGGCGGCCAGCGCTGCCCGTTTCACCTTCAAGGACCTGTGCGAGGCGCCGCTCGGTGCGACCGACTATCTGGCGATCGTGGCGCGCTACAAGACCATTGTCATCGAGCACATTCCGGTCCTGACAACAGAGATGCGCAGTCCGACGAAGCGCTTCATCAATCTCATCGATACGCTCTACGATCATCATGTGCGACTGATTGCCTCAGCCGCCGTCATGCCTGAAGAATTGCTGCCGGTCAGGCGCGGCCACGAGGGTTTCGAGTTCGACCGCACGGTCTCACGACTTTTTGAAATGCGCAGCGCCGATTATATCGCCGAATGCCATTGATTTGTGACATTCGTATTATAAAATCACGAAAATAATTGACGTTTACGTAAGAAAATAATGATCTAACCGATTGAATTTGCTCACCCAAAATTTACCGGTTGAATTATTCACCTTTTGGGTCTAGGCCATTGCGCCATCGGGACCCTGAAAGCGCAAATCAGTCTCCTGCGGTCTAATAAACGTTGAAGGACATTTCTCATGGCGCGTAAGAAAATCGCACTCATCGGTTCGGGCATGATCGGCGGCACGTTGGCGCATCTCGCTGGCATGAAGGAACTGGGCGATGTGGTTCTGTTCGACATTGCTGATGGCATTCCCCAGGGCAAGGGTCTCGATATTGCCGAATCCTCTCCGGTCGATGGTTTCGACGCCAACTATCATGGTGCGAGCGACTATTCGGCCATCGAAGGCGCTGATGTCTGCATCGTCACCGCCGGCGTGCCGCGCAAGCCGGGCATGAGCCGCGACGATCTGCTCGGCATCAATCTCAAGGTCATGGAACAGGTCGGCGCCGGCATCAAGAAATATGCCCCGAACGCTTTCGTGATCTGCATCACCAATCCGCTCGACGCCATGGTCTGGGCTCTGCAGAAATTCTCAGGCCTGCCGAAGAACATGGTCGTCGGCATGGCCGGCGTGCTTGATTCGGCCCGTTTTCGCTATTTTCTGGCGCAGGAATTCAACGTTTCCGTCGAGGACGTCACCGGCTTCGTGCTCGGCGGCCATGGCGATACGATGGTGCCGCTCGCCCGCTACTCGACCGTTGGCGGCATTCCGCTGCCGGATCTCGTCAGCATGGGCTGGGTCACCAAGGAGCGCCTGGAAGAAATCATCCAGCGCACCCGTGACGGCGGCGCCGAGATCGTTGGCCTACTCAAGACCGGCTCTGCCTTTTATGCCCCGGCAGCGGCTGCAATCATGATGGCCGAATCCTTCCTCAAGGATAAGAAGCGCGTTCTGCCCTGTGCCGCGCATCTGACCGGCCAATATGGCGTCAAGGACATGTATGTCGGTGTGCCGACCGTGATCGGCGCCGGTGGCGTCGAGCGCATTATTGAGGTCGAGTTCAACGGCGCGGAAAAGGCTGCCTTCGAGAAGTCCGTCGCCGCCGTCCAGGGCCTTTGCGACGCCTGCGTCGGCATTGCTCCCAGCCTGAAATAAGCCTCTTCAAACGTCATTTCCGACAGGATAGATCCATGAATATCCATGAATATCAGGCCAAGGCCCTGCTCAAGGGTTTTGGGGCTCCGGTGGCCGACGGCGTACCCGTCTTCAAGGCCGGCGAAGCGGAGGCTGCGGCCAAGAAGCTCCCCGGCCCGCTTTACGTGGTCAAGAGCCAGATCCACGCCGGCGGTCGCGGCAAGGGCAAGTTCAAGGAGCTCGGCCCGGACGCTAAGGGCGGTGTGCGGCTGGCCAAGACGATCGAAGAGGTCGTCACCAATACCAACGAAATGCTCGGCCACACGCTGGTGACCAAGCAGACCGGCCCGGCCGGCAAGCAGGTCAACCGCCTCTATATCGAGGATGGCGCCGATATCGACCGCGAGCTCTATCTCTCGATCCTGGTCGACCGTTCGGTCGGCAAGAACGCTTTCGTCGTTTCGACCGAAGGCGGCATGGATATCGAAACCGTGGCGCATGACACGCCGGAAAAGATCGTCACCGTGGCGATCGAGCCTGCGGCCGGCGTGACGGATGCCGATATCAAGGCGCTCTCGGATGCGCTGAAGCTCTCGGGCGAAGCGGCGGCTGATGCGGCAAAGCTCTTCCCGGTGCTCTACAAGGCCTTCGTCGAGAAGGACATGAGCCTGCTCGAAGTCAACCCGCTGATCGTCATGAAGAACGGCCGTGTGCGCGTCCTCGACGCCAAGGTGTCGTTCGACGGCAATGCGCTGTTCCGCCATCCGGACGTGCAGGAACTGCGCGACCAGACGGAAGAGGACGACAAGGAAATCGAGGCGCATAAATATGACCTCGCCTATGTCGCGCTCGACGGCAATATCGGCTGCATGGTCAATGGCGCCGGCCTTGCCATGGCAACGATGGACATCATCAAGCTCTATGGCGCCGAGCCGGCGAACTTCCTCGATGTCGGCGGCGGCGCGACCAAGGAGAAGGTGACGGCGGCGTTCAAGATCATCACGGCCGATCCGGCGGTGAAGGGCATCCTGGTCAACATCTTCGGCGGCATCATGAAATGCGACGTCATCGCCGAAGGCGTGATCGCTGCCGTCAAGGAAGTCGGACTTGAGGTTCCGCTCGTCGTGCGCCTCGAAGGCACCAATGTCGAATTGGGCAAGCAGATCATTCGCGATAGCGGCCTGAACGTCATTCCGGCCGACGATCTCGATGACGCCGCCCAGAAGATCGTCAAGGCGGTCAAGGGCTGAGTGTCGTGGATCAACTGTTCTTTGCCTCGATCGTGTTTGGGCCTCCAGCAGTCATGCTGCTGGTCGCTCAAGCATGTCGCCTGGGGCTGAACAGATTGATCGCAAGTCTTGTCGTACTGACCATCCTCGTGGCCGGCATACTCTGGGCTTGTTCCGAAGTAACCGAAACCTACGCAAGGTTCGGTGAATCGGAAGGCAACGGCGCAGTCGCATCTTTCTGTCTCTTCGGTGCCATTTGGGTCATAGGCGCCGCAGTGAGCTTGTGGATGGTTCTGCCCATGAAAAATGCGCGGAGCGCCAAGTCATGACGTCCCCGCTTCCCCCAACAGCTCAGCATCTCCGCCTGGCGGCCTTTGCCGGCCGCTGGGAAGGTGAAGAGCGCGTGGCGGGATCAGCCTGGACAGCGGCAGGCGAAGCCACCGCAAGCGTCGACGCCGAAAGCCTGTTCGACGGTTTTTTCGTCGAGCAGCGCTATCGGCAGATGCGCGACGGCGCGGTGAGCTTCGAATCGCGCAACGTGCTGGGCTTCGATCCGTCGGACGAGAGCTACAAGCTCTACCAGTTCGACTCGATCGGCTTCGTGCCGCCCTCGCCTGCATCGGGTGAATGGCGGGACGAGGCTCTGGTCTTCACCAGAACATCGCCGCGCGGCCGCCAGCGCACCGTCTATCAATTCGAGAATGCAGACTGCTACCGGATGAGCGTGTCCTTCGCGCCCGCCGGCAGCGACACATGGCAGGACGTGGTCAGCGGTCGTTATCGCCGCGCCCGTTCCGTTTCTTCCAATCACTCCTAAAGGCGAAGTCTGAATGTCCATCCTGATCAACAAAGATACCAAGGTTCTCGTGCAGGGCCTGACCGGCAAGACCGGCACGTTCCATACCGAGCAGGCGCTTGCCTATCACGGCACGAAAATGGTCGGCGGCATTCACCCGTCTAAGGGCGGGGAAACCTGGACCGGCGCCAAGGGCGAGACTCTGCCCATCTTCAAGTCGGTCGCCGAGGGCAGGGACGTCACCGGCGCCAATGCGTCGGTCATCTATGTGCCGCCGGCAGGTGCTGCCGCCGCGATCATCGAAGCGATCGATGCCGATATCCCTTTGATCGTCTGCATCACCGAAGGCATTCCTGTGCAGGACATGGTCAAGGTCAAGGCCCGGCTCAACGCGTCCAAGTCGCGGCTGATCGGGCCGAACTGCCCGGGCGTGCTGACGCCGAACGAATGCAAGATCGGCATCATGCCCGGCAACATCTTCAAGAAGGGTTCGGTGGGGGTTCTTTCCCGCTCGGGAACGCTTACATATGAGGCAGTTTTCCAGACCTCGAACGAGGGCCTCGGCCAGACGACCGCCGTCGGCATCGGTGGCGACCCCGTCAAGGGCACCGAATTCATCGACGTGCTCGAAATGTTCCTCGCTGACGACGAAACCAAGTCGATCATCATGATCGGCGAAATCGGCGGCTCGGCCGAAGAGGACGCGGCGCAGTTCCTCAAGGACGAAGCCAAGAAGGGTCGCAAGAAGCCGATGGTCGGCTTCATCGCCGGCCGCACCGCTCCTCCCGGCCGCACGATGGGCCATGCCGGCGCAGTCATTTCCGGCGGCAAGGGCGGCGCGGAAGACAAGATCGCGGCGATGGAATCGGCGGGCATCCGCGTGTCGCCTTCGCCGGCGCGTCTCGGCAAGACCCTGGTCGAAGTGCTCAAGGGCTGAACATCATGAGGCGGGACAAAGGTCCCGCCTTCGCAATCTCTGCCGGCAGTCCCGGCAGCGGCAATTAAAAGGAGGCGGAGAAGATCTCCGCATTGGAAACATGGCAAGGCAAGAGGCCAACCAGCAGTTTGCGGCGACATCGTTCCTCGATGGCGCCAATGCGCATTATATCGAGCAGCTCTATGCCCGCTATCAGGACGATCCGTCGTCCGTGACGCAGGAATGGCAGCAGTTCTTCAAGGCGCTTGAGGATAGTCCCTCCGACATTTCCAAGGCGGCCAAGGGCGCCTCCTGGCAGAAGAAGAACTGGCCGGTGCCGATGAACGGCGAACTGGTCAGTGCGCTCGATGGCGACTGGCCCACGGTGGAGAAGGCGGTTACCAAGAAGCTCGAAGCCA
Source organism: Rhizobium sp. P2_G2 (assembly GCF_056403555.1). Taxonomy (NCBI): domain Bacteria; kingdom Pseudomonadati; phylum Pseudomonadota; class Alphaproteobacteria; order Hyphomicrobiales; family Rhizobiaceae; genus Rhizobium; species Rhizobium sp. P2_G2. The sequence continues at coordinate 50,478 of NZ_JBFUFF010000007.1, read as the reverse complement.
AGGCAGCGCTGGCGCCGGCTGCGGCAGGCCAGGCCGTCAGCCCGCAGGAGATCGAGCGCGCGGCGCGCGATTCTGTGCGCGCCATCATGATGATCCGTGCCTATCGCATGCGCGGCCACCTGCATGCCAAGCTCGACCCGCTCGGCATCGCTGCCCCGGTCGAGGACTATCATGAACTGTCGCCCTCCAATTACGGCTTCGGCCCGGAGGACATGGACCGCAAGATCTTCATCGACAACGTGCTCGGTCTTGAATATGCGACCGTGCGCCAGATGATCGAGATTCTTGAGCGTACCTATTGCTCGACGCTCGGCGTCGAGTTCATGCACATCTCCGATCCGGAGATCAAGTCGTGGATCCAGGAGCGCATCGAAGGCCCGGACAAGGGCGTGGATTTCACCCCGAACGGCAAGAAGGCCATCCTTTCCAAGCTGATCGAGGCCGAAGGTTTCGAGCAGTTCATCGACGTCAAGTACAAGGGCACCAAGCGTTTCGGCCTCGACGGCAGTGAGTCGCTGATCCCGGCGCTGGAGCAGATCATCAAGCGCGGCGGCCAGGACGGCCTGCAGGAAATCGTCGTCGGCATGGCCCATCGCGGCCGCCTCAACGTGCTGACCAATGTCATGCACAAGCCGCATCGCGCCGTGTTCCATGAGTTCAAGGGCGGCTCCTATGCGCCCGACGATGTCGAAGGTTCGGGTGACGTCAAGTACCATCTCGGCGCTTCTTCGGATCGCGAGTTCGACGGCAACAAAGTACATCTGTCGCTGACCGCCAACCCGTCGCATCTCGAAATCGTCGACCCGGTCGTCATGGGCAAGGCGCGCGCCAAGCAGGACCAGCTTGCCACCCAGTGGGATGGCGACATCATTCCGCTCAAGGAGCGCTCGAAGGTGCTGCCGCTCCTGCTGCATGGCGATGCAGCCTTTGCCGGCCAGGGCGTGATTGCCGAAATCCTCGGGCTTTCCGGTCTGCGCGGCCACCGCGTCGCCGGCACGATGCATTTCATCATCAACAACCAGATCGGCTTCACCACCAATCCGRCCTTCTCGCGTTCGTCGCCCTATCCGTCGGATACGGCCAAGATGATCGAGGCGCCGATCTTCCACGTCAATGGCGACGATCCGGAAGCCGTGGTCTATGCCGCAAAGATCGCCATCGAATTCCGGATGAAGTTCTACAAGCCGGTCGTGATCGACATGTTCTGCTATCGCCGCTATGGCCACAATGAAGGCGACGAGCCGTCCTTCACCCAGCCGAAGATGTACAAGGTGATTCGTTCGCACAAGACGGTCGCGCAGATTTATGCTGACCGCCTGATTGCCGAGGGGCTGATCACCCAGGGCGAGTTCGAAAAGATGAAGGCCGACTGGCGCGCCAATCTCGAGCAGGAATTCGAAGCCGGCCAGTCCTATAAGCCCAACAAGGCCGACTGGCTGGACGGCGTCTGGTCGGGTCTTCGCACCGCCGACAATGCCGACGAGCAGCGCCGCGGCAAGACTGCCATGCCGATGAAGACACTCAAGGAGATCGGCAAGAAGATTTCCGAGATCCCGGAAGGCTTCAACGCCCACAAGACCATCCAGCGTTTCATGGAAAACCGGGCGCAGATGATCCAGACCGGGGAAGGCATCGACTGGGCGACGGCGGAAGCGCTGGCTTTCGGCTCGCTCTGCCTCGACGGCCACAAGATCCGGCTCTCGGGCCAGGATTGCGAACGTGGCACCTTCTCGCAGCGCCACTCGGTGCTCTACGATCAGGAAACGGAAGAGCGCTATATCCCGCTCGCCAATCTGTCGCCGACCCAGGCCAAGTATGAAGTCATCAACTCCATGCTCTCGGAAGAGGCGGTGCTGGGCTTCGAATATGGCTATTCGCTGGCCCGTCCGAATGCGCTGACGCTCTGGGAAGCGCAGTTCGGCGACTTCGCCAACGGCGCGCAGGTGGTGTTCGACCAGTTCATCTCCTCGGGCGAACGCAAGTGGCTCAGAATGTCCGGCCTGGTCTGCCTGCTGCCGCATGGCTATGAAGGCCAGGGTCCTGAACATTCTTCGGCTCGCCTGGAGCGCTTCCTCCAACTCTGCGCCGAAGACAATATGCAGGTTGCCAACTGCACGACGCCGGCCAACTATTTCCATATCCTGCGTCGGCAGATGAAGCGCGACTTCCGCAAGCCGCTGATCCTGATGACGCCGAAGTCGCTGCTGCGTCATAAGCGGGCGGTTTCCGCGCTGGCCGAACTGGCCGGTGAATCCTCGTTCCATCGCCTGCTCTGGGACGATGCCGAGGTGATCAAGGACGGCCCGATCAAGCTGCAGAAGGATAGTAAGATCCGCCGCGTCGTCATCTGCACCGGCAAGGTCTATTTCGACCTCTTGGAGGAACGTGAGAAGCGCGGCGTCGACGACATCTACCTGCTGCGCATCGAGCAGCTCTATCCGTTCCCGGCCAAGGCGCTGATCAACGAGCTCAGCCGCTTCCGCAATGCGGAAATGGTCTGGTGCCAGGAGGAGCCGAAGAATATGGGCGCCTGGTCGTTCATCGATCCGTATCTGGAATGGGTGCTGGCGCATATCGATGCCAAGTACCAGCAGGTGCGTTATACCGGCCGTCCGGCCGCTGCCTCGACAGCGACGGGCCTGATGTCCAAGCATCTGGCGCAGCTCGCGGCCTTCCTTGAAGACGCGCTCGGCAGCTGAGGACGGAGGCGATGGGCTATTTCCACCTGAAGCTTCTGCCGCCGCGCGCGACCTTTCCCTTCGACATGAACGAAGTGGAAAAGAGCGCGATGACGGAGCATTCCAAATATTGGCGCCGGCTCGCTGAGGATCAGCGCGCCGTTGTCGTTGGCCCGGTCTTCGATCCGAAGGGGGCCTATGGAATTGCCATCGTGGAAACCGAAAACGAGGCGGAGGCCGAGGCATTGGCCGCCGCCGATCCCGTGGCGATCGCCAATCTCGGCTTTCGCTATGAAGTCTCCAACATGCCCTCGCTGATCATCCGCGATATCGACGACCTCTAGGCAAAGCCCGCTTTGCCGTCCTAGGCAAGCCCGCTTTGCTCTCAACCGACCCGAACGACCAACACAAGTCAACATTCAGGACTAGATCCCATGGCAACCGAAATCCGCGTCCCGACATTGGGCGAATCCGTCAGCGAAGCCACCGTCGGCACCTGGTTCAAGAAGGCCGGCGAGGCCGTCAAGGCCGATGAAATCCTTCTCGAGCTGGAAACCGACAAGGTGACGGTGGAAGTGCCGGCGCCGGCTTCCGGTGTGCTCTCCGAAATCACCGTCAAGCAGGGCGACACGGTCGAGCCGGGCGGCCTGCTTGGCCAGATCTCCGAAGGCGGCGCCCAACCGGCTGCGGCCGCACCCGCCGCCAAGGCCGAAGCGCCTGCTCCGGCGGCTGCGCCGCCGGCCCCGGGCGCGATGCCCGCCTCGCCGGCCGCCGCCAAGGTGGCCGCGGACAATAACATCGCCGTTTCCTCCGTCGACGGTTCCGGCAAGCGGGGCCAGGTGCTGAAGGAAGATGTGCTCGCGGCGATCGCCAAGCCGGCCGCCGCAGCAGTGCCGGCACCCGCGCCCGTCCAGGTGCGCGCGCCGTCCTCGGCCGACGATCAGGTCCGCGAAGAGCGGGTCAAGATGACCCGTCTGCGCCAGACCATTGCCAAGCGCCTCAAGGACGCGCAGAACAGCGCCGCCATGCTCACCACCTATAACGAGGTGGATATGACGGCGGTGATGAGCCTGCGCAACAAGTACAAGGACCTGTTCGAGAAGAAGCATGGCGTCAAGCTCGGCTTCATGGGCTTCTTCACCAAGGCCTGCACGCATGCGCTCAAGGAAATCCCGGCGGTCAATGCCGAGATCGACGGCACCGACATCATCTACAAGAACTATTGCCATGTCGGCGTCGCCGTCGGCACCGACAAGGGCCTGGTGGTTCCGGTGGTGCGTGATGCCGATCAGATGGGCATTGCCGAGATCGAAAAGGAAATCGGCCGGCTGGGTAAGGCAGCGCGCGATGGCGCGCTCTCCATGGCCGACATGCAGGGGGGCACCTTCACCATTTCCAATGGCGGCGTCTACGGTTCGCTGATGTCCTCGCCGATCCTCAATGCGCCGCAGTCGGGCATTCTCGGCATGCACAAGATCCAGGAGCGGCCGATGGCGATCGGCGGCCAGGTGGTGATCCGGCCAATGATGTATCTGGCGCTCTCCTATGACCACCGTATCGTCGACGGCAAGGAAGCGGTGACCTTCCTCGTTCGCGTCAAGGAGAGCCTCGAAGATCCGGAACGCCTGGTTCTCGATCTCTGATCGGCAGATGCCGGCAAGGGCGCGGGATTCCCCGCGTCCTCCTCGTGAAAGAGTGGCCATGAACGTCTTCGTGTTTACGACATTTCCCGTGCTTGTCGCGTGGAGCGTTATGCTGCTCGTCGTTCACATCATGCTGCAGGCCAATCTGGCGACGCATGAGCTCGGTTCCGACTGGAATGCTGGGCCGCGAGACGACCGGAGACCGGTGAAGAGCGCATTTGCCGGCCGGGCGGATCGCGCCTCGCAGAATTTCCGCGAAAGTTATCCAGCTTTTGTCGGTCTGGCGCTGGCGCTTGCCATCACCCATCCGGCCTCGACTTGGGGACATGCCGGGGCGCTCACCTGGTTTGTCGCCCGCATCGCCTACATCCCGCTTTATCTCGCCGGCATTCCCTATATCCGCTCGCTGGTCTGGCTCGTCTCGATGCTCGGCCTGCTCATCATGTTTCTTAGCGTGCTTTTCTAGTCCACCATCCGGCAGGAGGAAGACATGGCATTCGAAAACATTCCGGCCATCCAGGCGCATATCTGCGTCAGCGGCGGCGTCGAGGCGATCGAATTCTATAAGCGGGCGCTCGGTGCGGAGAATACGTTCTTCAAGCTGCATGACGATGGCCAGCGCGTCATGCATGCCAATCTTGCCATCTACGGCGGCGAGGTCATGCTGCACGACGAATTCCCCGAGCATGGAAGTACGGTGCGCGCGCCGACGACGCTGGGTGGCACGAGTTTCGCGATCAACATCAACATGAAGTCGGCAGCCGAACTGGACGCCGCCTATGCCCGTGCCGTTGCGGCCGGCGCGACCTCGATCATGGAGCCGGGCGATATGTTCTGGGGCGCGCGTTACGCCCGTATCGCAGATCCCTATGGCCACGTCTGGGCTTTCAACGCAGCGATCGGGAGCTGAGCCATGCCGGCGGAGCCAAAATGGTAATGTTTCGGCCCTTTGCCATTGTTGCTTTTCTCGCGTGCGGCATGTTGCCGGCGATGGCTGCCGAATGCCCGCAAGAGCACGCCATCTATGAGGATTCCAAGGGTGCCTATACGCTGACCTTCGAACCGGTCGACCTCGCCTCCTCATCCTCGACGCATCGGTTCATCGTGAAGGTGAAACAAGGCGGTGCAGTGCTCGACGGCTATGTCATGCCGTCGGACACGGTCGAGCGCACCAACGGCATGCTGTTCTACAATTGCCCCGACGGCGATGTGACGGGTGCTGACCTTGCCGCCTGCACGGTCTGGCAAGGCGTGATCTATGGCAATGACCAGGGCAAGCTGCAACTCCTGCCGCAGCAGGGCGCCAAGGCGGCTCCGGAAATTCTGTTGCCCGGATTCGGTCCGGCGCTGCAGGCGTCCGATGCCTGGAAGAAGATCAAGGCTACGGTCGTGCCTTGGGATGTATTAGCCTTGAAAGGGTGCTCATGAGCGACGATCGCGTTCTTCTCGTCACCGGCGGCAGCCGCGGCATCGGTGCTGCCGTCTGCCGCAAGGCTGCTAGCCTGGGTTGGCAGTTGATGATCAATTATGTCTCGAACGAAGCGGCGGCCCGCGCGCTTGCCGACGAGATCGTCGCCGCGGGCGGTTTGGCGAAGATCGTCCAGGGCGATACCGGCAGCGAGGAGGGCGTGATGGCGATCTATGCTGCTGTCGACCGTGAATTCGGCCGGCTCGACGGCGTGTTCAACAATGCCGGCGTGGTCGATACCGTCGCCCGCGTCGACGAGATGGGCTGGGCGCGGCTGGAGCGGATGTTCAATATCAATGTGCTGGGTGCGATCCGCGTTGCCGGCGAGGCGGTGAAGCGCATGTCGACGCGCCATGGCGGTCGTGGCGGCGTAATCATCAACAATTCCTCGATGGCTGCCGTGATCGGCGGCCCGAATGTTTATGTTGACTATGCCGCCTCCAAAGGGGCGATCGATACGCTGACGATCGGGCTTGCCAAGGAAGTGGCGACCGAAGGCATCCGCGTCAATGCGGTGCGCCCAGGCATTATCGACACCGAGATTCACGCCTCCGGCAGCCTGCCGGATCGGCCGCGCCAGGCCGGTCCCGACATTCCGATGAAGCGGGCAGGCACGGCCGATGAAGTCGCCGATGCGGTCACCTATCTACTCTCCAACCAGGCGTCCTACATTACCGGCGCCCTACTGAATGTCAGCGGCGGACGCTAACCGCCGGAAGCGAAGGGATTTTCCATGTCATACGACGTCATCGTTATCGGATCCGGCCCTGGCGGCTATGTCTGCGCCATCAAGGCGGCTCAGCTCGGCCTGAAGACCGCTGTGGTTGAGAAGCGCGCCACGTTCGGCGGCACCTGCCTCAATATCGGCTGCATCCCGTCCAAGGCTCTGCTGCATGCCTCCGAACTCTATGCGCATGCGCACCATGGCATGCAGAGCCTCGGCATCGAGCTTTCCGGCGTGAGCCTCAGCCTCGACAAGATGATGGCGCACAAGGATGCCGTGGTGAAATCGAATGTCGACGGCGTCGCTTTCCTGTTCAAGAAGAACAAGATCGATGCCTTCCAGGGTACCGGCAAGGTGCTCGGCCAGGGCAAGGTCTCGGTGACCGCCGACAACGGCGAGACGCAGGTGCTGGAGACGAAGAACATCGTCATCGCCACCGGCTCCGACGTCGCCGGCATTCCGGGCGTCAAGGTCGATATCGACGAGAAGGTGATTATCTCCTCGACCGGTGGCATTGCGCTGGAAAAGGTGCCGGAACATCTGATCGTGGTCGGCGGCGGTGTCATCGGCCTCGAACTCGGCTCGGTCTGGAGCCGGCTGGGCGCCAAGGTTACCGTGGTCGAATATCTCGATGCGATCCTCGGCGGCATGGATGGCGAAATGTCGCGGCAGTTCCAGCGCATGTTGGCCAAGCAGGGCCTGGACTTCAAGCTCGGCGCCAAGGTGACGGGTGTCGTAAAGAGCGCCAAGGGCGCCAAGGTGACCTTCGAGCCGGTCAAGGGCGGCGCTGCCGAGACGCTGGAAGCTGATGTCGTGCTGATCGCCACCGGCCGAAAGCCCTATACCGACAGCCTCGGTCTCGCTGAAGCCGGGGTCACGATCGACAATCGCGGCCGGGTCGAGATCGACGACCATTTCCGCACCAATATGCCTGGTGTCTATGCCATCGGCGACGTGGTGCGCGGGCCGATGCTGGCACACAAGGCCGAAGACGAGGGCGTGGCCGTGGCCGAGATCATGGCTGGCCAGCATGGACATGTGAACTACAACGCGATCCCGAGCGTCGTCTACACTCAGCCGGAAGTGGCTTCGGTCGGCAAGACCGAGGAAGAGTTGAAGAAAGAAGGCGTGGCCTACAAGGTCGGCAAATTCCCCTTCACCGCCAATGGCCGCGCCCGCGCCATGGAAGTGACGGAAGGTTTCGTCAAAATCCTCGCCGATCAGGCGACGGATCGGGTTCTGGGCGCCCATATCGTCGGCTTCGGTGCCGGCGAGATGATCCATGAGGCGACGGTGCTGATGGAATTCGGCGGCTCGTCGGAGGATCTCGGCCGCACCACGCATGCGCATCCGACGATGTCGGAAGCGGTGAAGGAAGCCGCGCTCGCGACTTTCTTCAAGCCGATCCATATCTGATTGGTCCAGGAATATTTCCAGGGGCGCTGCGATGGGAACAGCGGCGCTCTTTCCATTTCGGCCTATCGCCGCACGATTTGCCGCAGCCATTGAAACGACTGCCCTTGCCTTCGCCGATCAGTTAGAGTGTGCCGATCCGATCAAGGGGTTTTGCCCATGGAAAAGCCGGTCTCGACCACACCGCACTTGCCGAATCCGGCCCTGCCAGCGGCCGATTGGGCAGACTGCTATGAGATAGAGATTCGGGCGGATGTTTTGTCGGCAATCGATGCGACGCGGATGGCGATCGGCCGCTTCCCGCTGTGGGTCCGGTTGCTGATGCAGTTGCGCAATGCGGCGGTCGGTGTCGTCGGATTGAAGGCGGCTACGGATCAGCCGACCGACGAGATCGAGATGATCGGGATTTTTCCCGTCGTCAGCCGTGCCGACGACGAGGTCGTGCTCGGCTTCGATGACCGACACCTGGATTTTCGTATTGTCATGCACGTCCGGGATGCGGGACATGGCCGCAAGATCGTCAGCGCGACCACGCTCGTTCGCCGCAAGATACTGCTTGGCAGAATCTACATCGCGTTTGTGACGCCATTTCACAAACTGATTGTCAAGACGACATTGATGAATCTCGGCAGGAGGCTTGCCTTGGCTCAATCCACCGGCGTGACGGTATAGCCCTTTGCCCTGAACAGTTCGACGAGCCCCTGGTCGCCGATCAGGTGCAGGGCGCCGACGGCCATGAACACATCGCCCTTGGCGAGCATAGGCTCGGCCCGGTCAGCCATGTGGTGATTGCGCTGTGTAACGATGCGATTCTCGAACTCATTCATGTCCTTGAAATCGCTCTCCTTCTTTTCCGGCGCAAAATAGGCGCCGGCGGGGAAGATCATGCCGATCTGGCTGCGCAGATAGAGCTTGATCGTCGTCTCCATCATGTCGCGGGTATAGTCGGGATAGCGCACAGTGCTTATCAGCGATCGGACATGGAATTCGACCGGCATGCTGGCCATGGCTTCGAGCTGTTCCTGCAGAGTTTCGACGCCCTTTACCTCCTTGCCAGCAGCCTGGGCTTCGACGGCCAATTTCTGGTCGAGGAAGGGCACGCCCTTGTTTTTGCGGGAGATTTCGCAGGTCGACAAAGCCACCATTGAGGTCAGGACATAAGGCTTCATCTTGACCACCGAGCCGAGCGGAATGCCGCGGCCCATCAGCGCTTTTTCCAGCACCTTCTGGTCATCGGGCGAGAGATAGTCGATCAGCGTCTTCGCATCGGTGAACATCATCAGGCCCGGTTGGGCGAACAATTTCAGCGATGCCTTCTTCGCGTCGAGAATTTCGTCGGATTCGAGGATGATCGTCTTGGCGCCGGCATAGGCTGCCTTGGCTTCCGGCGGCAGATCGGTGACGCGCGGGTCGGCGACGTGCATGGTGCCGAGCAGCCAGTCGGTCGGCTGGCCGGCTTTTTCCATTTTCCAGAAGCGATGGGTGGAATTCTTGACCTTTTCGCCCTCGGCCTTCAATTTTTCGTAAGCAGCCGGATCGCTCTTCTCAAGATCGGCCACCCGATCGCGGGCGCCACAGCTTGCGTCCTCGTCGGCATGTGCCGGCGGCGAGAAGAGGATGAAGGCGACGGACATCAGCGCCAGGAAATGAATGAGGATGAGAGCATAGGTCAATCCACTCGCCATGCGGTCAAGCTTGGACGGGGAGAGCCGGTCGGCGGAGGAGAGCGATGCGAGCGTCATGTCCAACCTTGTCGTTAACGTGGCCGGAACGATAACGGCTCAGCTTCTCATTTTCATTAATAACTATGGTTAACCGGCACGCGGATGGGCGCGCTCGAAGGCGTCGAGCAGGCGCGCGGCGTCGACGCCGGTATAGACCTGCGTCGTCGACAGACTGGCATGACCAAGCAATTCCTGGATGGCGCGCAGATCGCCGCCGGCGGAGAGCAGGTGCGTGGCGAAGGAGTGCCTGAGCGCATGCGGCGTTGCCGTGTCCGGCAGGCCGAGGGCCGAGCGCATCTTCTGCATTTCCCGCTGGATGATCGCCGGCTGCAGCGGCCCACCGCGGGCGCCGAGGAAAAGCACTTTATCCTCTGCGATCGGATAGGGGCAAAGACGGATATAGGTTTCGACGCCCTCAAGTGCTGCGACCAGCAGTGGCACGATGCGGGTCTTGTTGCCTTTGCCGGTGATCCGGAGCGTCGCCGCACCCTTCGGGAAATCCATTTTCTTCAGCGACAGCGCTTCGGATATACGCAGGCCCGAGCCATAGAGCAGGCCGAGCAAAGCGGCATTGCGTGCGGCGATCCATGGCTCTTCGGCGAGCTGGCCGTGATCGGACGAGACGAGGATCGCCTGTTCGGCGGAGAGTGGTTTCGGCAGGCTCTTCGGTTGCTTTGGCGAGCGCACGGCCCGGGCGCCCGCGGCGTTCACCAGGCCTTTCTTTTCCAGATGGCACAGGAGAGAGCGCAGGCCRGCGAGACCGCGGCCAAGGGTGCGCGCGCCGGCGCCATCCTTGCGGCGGCTGGCGAGGAAGGCGCGCAGGTCTGCGGGGCGCAAGTCGCGGATGTCGGAGAGCTTTGCTGGCCCGGCGGCGTGTTTTGCCAGGAATTGCAGGAATTGCCGCGTATCGCGCTCATAGGCCTCGATCGTGAGTTCCGACAGCCGCCGTTCGCCGGAGAGCGAATCGAGCCAGACTTGGCGCTCGGCCAGAAGCTTTTCGTCGGCCATGATCAGGATTTCGTTCACGGGCATCTCCGCGGGTCGGTGCCCGATCGTGTCGGAGAAAGGTTAGCGATCCGTTATCGGCGACAGCATCTTCCCGATGAGCCGCAACAGGCCCTTGCCGGCCGATTCGGGCTCGATGCCGATTTCGGAAAAGCGGAAGTCACGCTCCCTCGCTTCGCCGGTCAAGAGGAGATAGCCGACACCGACACCAGATTTTTGCGCGGCCTCTTCCGCCAGGGTGAGGTGATTGCGAAGAAGTTGCGGATCGACATTCTCCGCCAGCCCCGATTCGTCGGAAGGTAACGCGTTGGAGAGAAAGCAGACGACCCGCTTCTGCCAGTCACCTTTCTCCAGTCGCGAGACGGCCCATTCCAGCGCTTCGCCATCGATATTGTCACCGGGCACGTCGGGGTGTAGGGCAAAGATGAGATTGCGCTGCCAGCCGGTCGACTGGTCCGCGGACTTGTAGATCATATGGCGGAGGTCACAGAGCCGGCCGGGATTGGTGGGTGAGCGGGCTTTGCGCCATTTCTTGCGTGATTGGCCGCCATCGACACCGCGTGTCGTGAAGCCGAGAATTTCCGAGCGGATGCTGCATTGGTCGAGAACCGAGATCGCACATTCAACCGCGACCAGCGCCGACAGCATTTTCAGCCCACGCATCACCGCGGAATGGTCGATCAGCAGGGTGACCGCCATCTGCTCGCGCTCGGCCTGCGGATAGTGTGCAGCCAGCGCACGAACCAACGGCAGGGAGGATTCGAGTATTTCCAGCCGCTCGCGCTGGAAGCGTCGCTGAAAATCCTGGATCGCCGCATCGAAACGGACATTGATGAGGTCACGCGACGGCGTCAGAATTTGCTGGATGTCTTCGCCGGTGATGATTTCATCGAATTCGCGGGTGAAAACCGAATAGGACTGTGGCGGCGTGCCGGGCTCCAGCGGCGGCGGACGATACGGCTTTTGCGGGATGAGGCCGTCGAAGATCCCCATGCGGTCAGTCCTTGGATTCGTTGCTTTGATCTCGGTATCGTTAACCGCATCTACGGCTCAGGCAAACCGCCATACGGTCGTCTTTTTGACCTCGGCGTCTTCCAGCGCCCGCGTTACCGGGACCTCATAAGTCGCAAGGGCCTGCATCCGCTGACGCGGGCAATAGCTGCGGCCGGGATCACCGACGATGACGGTCTTGCCGGTTTCGACGAGTGCTTCAAACCACGGGATCAGCCGCTCGGCGAAAGACTTGTCGTAAAAAACGTCGCCGGCCAGCAGGATATCGGCGTCGATTGTCGTGCCGATGATGTCGGCATTGGAAAAGGCGATCTCGACCTGGTTGAGCCGGCTGTTCAGGCTGACCGCGTGACCAGTCCAGGGATCGATGTCGATGGCCTGAACCGACCCGGCGCCTGCCTTGACCGCCACGATCGCGAGGAGTCCCGAACCGGTGGCGAAATCGAGCACACGCTTGCCGGCTACCGCCTCGGGATGATCAAGGATATAGCGCGCCAGCCCCTGTCCACCGGCCCAGGCGAAGGCCCAGAAGGGCGGCGGCAGGCCGATTTCTTCCAGTTCCGCCTCGGTCTTCAGCCAGAGATCATGCGCTTCGTCGGCGAGATGCAGCCGGATTTCCGGCACATGCGGCGGCGTCATGATCGCGGTATTGTCGAGGATGAAGCGGACCGGATCGGTCTTCATGGAGAAAGCGGTGGTTTCTCCAGGCCGCCCATCCTGCAGATTTCGAGATATTCCTTCTCGGTGACCGGCTGGACGGAGAGGCGGGAGAGCTTGACCAGGGCCATTTCGGAGAGCGAGGCGGTGTTCTTCACCGTATCAAGCGTCACGGGCTTCGGTAAGTCGACCACGGCGCGGATGTCGACGCATTCCCATGTCGGCGCATCGGCGGTCGAATCGGGATGTGCCAGCGCGCAGACCTCAGCGATGCCGACGATCTCCAGGCCCTCGTTGGAATGATAGAAGAAGCCTTTGTCGCCGATCTTCATGGCGCACATATTGTTGCGGGCGGCATAATTGCGCACGCCATCCCATTCCTGACCGGCCTCGCCCTTGTCCTTGAGCATCTGCCAGGAAAATTTGAACGGTTCGGATTTGAACAGCCAATAGGCGGCCATGATCAGAACCCTTCCGCCTTGTTGAAGGTCCAGTTCCACGGGCGGATGTCGACGGAAGCGAACAGGCCGGCCTGGGCATAGGGGTCGGCGGCGGAAATCGCCTTGGCCTCTTCCAGGTTTTCGGCTTTCACCACCACCAGGCTGCCGTTCGGCTTGCTGTCGGCATCCAGAAAGGGACCGGCGAAAGCCAGCGTGCCTTCGGCATTGATCTTGTTCAGCCATTCGACATGCACCGGTCGTGTATCYATCCGCAATTGCAGGGCATTGGGTTTATCCTGGCAGACGAAGGCGAAGAGCATGGTCATTCCTTTCATTCGGTGGTGATGGGGCGGGACATCAATGCCGCCATCGCGGTCTTCACATCAAGTTGTCCTTCTATGATCGAAGCGACCGCATTTGTCACCGGCATATCAATGCCGCGTTCGGCCGAAAGCCGTGCGGCGATGGCTGCGGCATGCGCGCCTTCCACGAGTTCGCCGGACGGAAGCGTGGCACGGCCGGTGCGGCCGGTCTCGATGCCGAAGCGCAGGTTACGCGACTGGTGGCTGGTGGCGGTCAGCACGAGATCGCCAAGACCGGAAAGGCCGCGCACGGTCTCCGATCTGCCGCCAAATGCTTCGACGAAGCGCGACATCTCGGCGAGCCCGCGCGAAATCAGCGCTGCGCGTGCCGAATCGCCGAGCCCCGCGCCTTCGACGATGCCGCAGGCGATCGCCAGAACATTCTTAAGCGCGCCGCCGAGCTGCACGCCGATGCGGTCATCCGACGGATAAAGCCGGAAGGTGGGGCCGGAGATCAGCCTGGCGATACGCTCGGCCTCGTCGAGCTCGGGCGAGGCAATCACCATGGCTGTCGGCAGGCCGCGCGCGATATCGGCGGCGAAGCCGGGACCCGACAGCACCGAGATCGAATGGCCTGGTAGCTCCGCCTCCAGCACCTCGGTCAGCAGCCGGCCGGTCATCTTGTCGATGCCCTTGGCGCAGGTGACGATCGATTGCTGCTGGCGGAGATGGCCGGCGAGGTGGTGTGCTGCTTCGCCTTGCATCTGGCTCGGCATGACGAAGAGCACCACCGAAGCGTCCTCAAGGACCATCGCGTCTGCCGTGTAGCGTATATTGTCCGGTAGGCTGATGCCGGGCAGGTTGCGGGCATTGACATGCGTTGCGGCCATGGTGCGCGCAAGATCCGGGTCGCGGCAGAGCAATGTGACCTCGGCATTGTCGGAGATCGCAGCGGCGGCGGTGAGTGCCGTGCCGAAAGCCCCGGAGCCGACGATGACAATGCTTTCCTTCATGCTTTGGCCCCGCGTTTGCCGGAACCCAGCAGCGTTTCGGCATTCTGGTCGAGCGGCCAGCGTGAGCGCGGCGCAACTGTGAGATCGTCGGGCCCAAAACCTTCGGCCATCCGCTCCAGCCCGGCCCAGGCGATCATGGCGGCATTGTCGGTGCAGAGCGCCATCGGCGGAGCGATGAAACGGAAGCCGTATTTGTCGGAAATTGCCTGCAGGGTGCCGCGCAGTTCGCGATTGGCGGCGACGCCGCCGGCAACGACCAGCGCCCGCTCGCGGACGTCGGGAAAGCGTTCGCGGAAACGCTGCAAGCCGCGGCCGATACGGTCGCGCATCGTGCGGCTCACCGCATTCTGGAAGGAGGCGCAGATATCGGCAATGTCCCTGTCGGTCACCGGGGCGATCGATTCTGCCGCCTGCCGCACCGCCGTCTTCAGGCCGGAGAAGGAGAAATCGAGTCTTGCTTCGCCCACCAATGGCCGCGGGAAGACGAAGCGCTCGGGGTCGCCGTCCCGCGCCGCCTTCTCGACCGCCGGGCCGCCGGGATAGGGCAGGCCGAGCAGTTTGGCGGTTTTGTCGAAGGCCTCGCCCAGCGCATCGTCGATCGTCGTGCCCCAGCGCTCGTAGTCGCCGACGCCCTTGACGAGGATGAGCTGCGTATGGCCGCCAGAGACGAGCAGCAGCAGGTAGGGGAAGGCAAGCCCATCCGTCAGCCGCGCGGTCAGCGCGTGACCTTCGAGATGGTTGATGGCGTAGAGCGGCTTGCCGGATGCCATGGCGATCGCCTTGCCGGTCATCAGGCCGACCAGCAGGCCGCCGATCAGGCCGGGACCGGAGGTGGCGGCGATCGCGTCGATGTCATCCAATGTCGTTCCCGCGCGAGCCAGAGCCTCAGCGATCAGCGTATCGAGAGCCTCAACATGGGCGCGGGCGGCGATCTCCGGCACCACGCCGCCATAGGCCGCATGTTCGTCGAGCTGGGAGAGCACGACATCGGCGACGATCCGGCCGCTGCCATCGGCTGCGCGCTCGACGACGGCCGCGGCCGTTTCGTCGCAGCTGGTTTCAATGCCGAGAACGCGCGTGGGAATGGTGTTAGCCCTTTTGTCCGATTGCGGAAGCATGGAAAGACGGATAGTGGGAAGCCGATTATAGTGGATTCTGCGGATGCATATAAAACCTTTCAGGATCGGCACAAGAGGCAGTCCGCTCGCGCTCAAGCAAGCACATGAGGTGCGCGACCGGCTGATGGCGGCCCATAGCCTGCCGGAAGAGGCATTCGAGGTCGTGCCGCTCTCGACCCGTGGCGACCGCGTCACCGATCGTTCGCTGGCCGAGATCGGCGGCAAGGGCCTGTTCACCTTCGAGCTGGAAGAGCAGCYGAAATCAGGCGAACTCGATTTCGCCGTGCATTCCTCCAAGGATATGGCGACCCTCCTGCCGGCAGGGCTTGAGATTGCCGCCTATCTGCCGCGCGAGGATTTTCGCGATGCCTTTATCGGCCGCGCCGCGCCGCGCCTGATGGAGCTGCCGGAAGGCGCCATGGTCGGCACTGCGTCATTGCGACGGCAGGCACTGGTGCGCAAGCTCAGGCCGGACCTGAACGTCAAGATATTCCGCGGACTGGTCGATACGCGACTGAGGAAGCTGGCTGACGGCGAAGCGGATGCCACTTTGCTCGCTTATGCCGGCCTGAAGCGGCTCGGCAAGCCGGAGGTGGCGACCGAGCTTCTCGACCCGGAGATTTTTCCGCCGGCGCCGGCGCAAGGCGCCATCTGTGTCGAAGCGCGGACCGGCGATGGTCGCGTCGGTGAATTGCTTGCTGCCGTCAACCACGCGCCCACCTTCGCCGCGGTCACTTGCGAGCGGGCTTTTCTCGAAGTGCTCGACGGCTCATGCCGTACGCCGATCGCCGGTTATGCGGTGATCGAGGGCGACGATCTCGTCTTTTCGGGCATGATCCTGACACCCGACGGCGCCAGGCATCATTCGATCGCAGCCCGCGGGCCGGCGTCACAATGCCGTACCATCGGCCTGACCGCCGGAGCGGATATCCGCAATGCGGCAGGCTCATCCTTTTTCGAATTCTGGAGTTGAGAGCCAATGCGTGTGCTGATCGTGCGGCCCGAACTGCAGGCCAGGCAGACGGCCGAAAAGCTGGCGGCTTTGGGTCATGAGCCGGTTGCGTTTCCGCTCTTCCGGCCGATCCACGATCTGCCGCATCTTTCAGATGCCTTGCGGTCGAAATATTCGGCGCTGGCCATTACCTCGGCCGAGGCGGTGCGCTGCCTTCAGGCGCTCGGGCCGGATCTGAAGCCCTATCTCGGGGTAACGGTGTTCACCGTCGGCAAAGCGACGTCGCGAATCGCCAAGGAAGCCGGCTTCACCGATGTGATCTCCGCCAGCGGCAGCGGCAACGACCTGGCGGGGCAGGTGGCTGGTTTTGCCGTGGGCTCGCTGGATACCAACCCGATCCTTTATCTCGCCGGCCACAAGCGCAGCGGCATTTTCGAGGAAACGCTCAGGGACAATGATGTCGACTGCGTGACGGCGGAAATCTACGAGATGGAGCCGATCGTCTATCCGATGCCGAAGCTGCAGCAACTCGTGGTGAACCGGCCGGTCGATGCCGTGTTTCTGTTTTCGCGGGAGAATGCCAAGGCTTTCTTCGATCTGGAGATTTTTCGGCAAAGCAAGGAATCGTTAAGGAAAACGCTGTTCTTTTGCCTCAGTCGCAATATAGCCGATGCAGTCCCGGAGGAATTGCGGGAAAGTGTCGTCGTCAGCACGAATCCGGACGAGGACGAACTCATCGATCTGCTCTGACCGCGGAAGCGGCAGAAAGGCCTTGCGGTGCGGCGGCGCTCCGCTAAGGTTCTGACCATAACCAAGAAGGGCTTACCATGGACACGGACCCGACCCGCCATTCCAAAAGCAATGACGATCCGCGCACCATCGATCTGTCGCCGGAAGAGGTGAAACCTGTCACGCCCGGCGAGGCGGAAGGCACCGACGAGGACGTGAAGGCATCTCCTTCGGACGAGCCGGTGGAGGCGGCCGAGGAGCCGCAGACTGCACAGGCGGAGCAGCCTCAACCATCGCAACAGCCGGCGGCACAACAGGGCAGCCGCGGCTCGCTATTGGCCGCAAGCTTTGTGGTCGGTGTCGTCGTGCTGGCGGGTGCCGCCGGCCTGCAATATTGGGGCGTCCTGCCGAATATGGGGTCTGACGACAAGACGGCCGGCACGCTCAACATGTTGTCGGGCGATGTCGAAGCGATGAAGTCGTCGGTCGCGGCGCTGAAGGAAGCCAAGCCCGAGGTCGATTTTACTCCGGTCAACGACAAGATCGCCGCGATCGAGAAGAAGCTCGCCACCGTGCCGCAGCCGAACGGCCTCTCGGCTGATGCCGACGCGCGGATTTCGGCGCTGAACGACGAGGTCGCTGGGCTGAAGACGGCACTCGCCGACCAGAAGAAGACCGAAGATGAGATGAAGGCAGCGCTCCTGCTCAGGCTTGAAGCCCTGGAGAAGAAGACGAGCGAGCCACGTGACGATATCCAGGTCGCCGTTGCCATTGCCTCGGCCGGCCTGAAGGCGGCGATCGATCGTGGCGGCCCGTTCACAGCCGAGCTCGACACGCTGGCCGGCATCGATGCCAATGACCCGGCGGTCAAGGAGCTGAAATCCTTTGCCGCGACCGGCGTGCCTTCGCGCACCGATCTTGTGGCGCAATTTTCCGATGTCGCCGATCGCATTATCGGCGCGATCAATGCCGGCAATCCGAACCAGAGCCTGACCGACCGGCTGCTTTCCAGTGCCTTCTCCGTCGTAAAGGTTCGGCCGGTCGGCAATGTCGAGGGTGATACGCCCGAGGCGATCGTGGCGCGCATGGAGACGAAGCTTACCAATGGCGACCTGAAGGGCGCCGATGCGGAATGGCAGAAGCTGCCAGCCGCAGGCAAGCAAGCCTCCGCTGATTATGCCAAGTCGCTGAGCGCACGCATCCGCGTCGAAGAACTGGTCGGCTCGACACTGACCAAGGCGGTGCAGGGCACCGAGACCAAGGGCTGAACCATGATCCGTATCCTCATCTATTTCCTGGTGATCCTGGCGCTGGGTTTCGGCTTTTCCTGGCTCGCCGAACGGCCGGGCGATCTCTTCGTCATCTGGCAGGGCAAGCGCATCGAAATGAGCCTGATGGTGGCGGCGACCATGCTGGTCGTGCTCGTCGCGCTCATCATGTTTACCTGGTGGCTCATCCGCACCATCTGGACCTCGCCGCATTCGGTGACGCGCTATTTTCGTGCCCGCAAGCGCGATCGCGGCTACCAGGCGCTGTCGACCGGCCTGATTGCGGTAGGTTCGGGCGATGCGCCGCTGGCGCGGAAAATGCTGGATCGGACCAAGGGACTGATCCGAGCCGACCAGGAGCCGCTCATTCATCTGCTCGAAGCCCAGGCCTCGCTGATCGAGGGCAAGACCGAGGATGCGCGCAAGAAATTCGAGGCGATGGCCGAGGATCCCGAAACCCGCGAACTCGGCCTGCGCGGGCTCTATCTCGAAGCCCAGCGGTTGGGTGCGCACGAGGCCGCCCGCCACTATGCGGAAAAGGCAGTGGAGAAGGCGCCGCATCTGCCCTGGGCCGCCGATGCCACGCTCGAATATCGGGCGCAGGCGGGGCGCTTCGACGATGCCATTCGGCTCTTGGAGCAGCAGCGCGTGCTTGCCGGCATGGATCGCAAGCAGCATGACCGCAAGAAGGCCGTGCTGCTCACCGGCCGGGCGCTGGCACGGCTCGAAAGCGATCCGAAGGGCGCCCGCGACGATGCGGGTGCCGCGCTGAAGCTGGCGCCGGCGCTGATTCCGGCCGCGACGATCGCGGCAAAAGCCTATCTGCGCGAGAACAACAGCCGCAAGGCGATGGCGACGCTCGAACAGGTCTGGCGGCTGGCGCCGAATTCCGAACTTGCCGCCGCGTATCTCGCGGCCGGCGGCGCGTCTGCGGCTGACAAGCAGCGTCGCGCGGAGCGGCTGGAGGCGATCCAGCCGACAGCCTACGAAGCGCTCTACGCCTCTGCATCCGCTGCCTATGATGCACGCGATTTCGCCACTGCGCGCCGCAAGGCTGAAGCTGCGGCGAAGATCGACGAGCGCGAGAGCATTTATATGCTGATGGCCGATATCGAGGAGGCCGAGACCGGCGATCAGGCGCGCGTGCGCCATTGGCTGTCACAGGCGCTGCGGGCGCAGCGCGATCCGGAATGGGTGGCGGACGGCCGGGTGTCGCCATACTGGCTTCCGATCTCGCCGGTCAGCGGCCGGCTCGACGCCTTCGAATGGAAGCGCGCCGTCGCAGCAGCACCGCTTGCGATCGAAGGCAAGGATTTCAACAAGGCCGCGGAAGCGTTCCGCCAGCTTCCGGATGCCAAAACCGAGCCGGCGCCAGAGTCCAAGGTAAGCTACAATCAAGTGAAGGCTCCTGAGAGCGCTAGGATTGCCGAGGTGTTGAACGGTCGGACGACGGAGACAACTCCTGTCATCGCCGCCGAGGCCGTTCCTGCCAAGCCGGTCGTGGAGGTGTCGACAGCGGCTGTCGTGGCAGAGGCGTCGCCGAAAGCAGAGGCGCAGAAGCCAGTGCCGGCGCGAGAGGCGGCTGCTGACGACAAGCCGTTCTTCGGCGGCGCGCCGGATGATCCGGGCGTCAAGGCCGGCAAGCAGCCGGAAAAGAACGGCTTTCGGTTATTCTGACAGCGAGGGGCGATGTTCGATAGGCTGATGGCATTCCTGCATTCGCTCTCCGCCGAGGCACCGGCGGAGGAGCCCGATACTGTCGTCGTCGCGATCGTGGCACTGGCGCTGCATGTCATCCAGGCCGACGGCATCATCCGCGACGTCGAGAATGATGTGCTGGAGGCGGCGATCCGCTCCTATTTCAACCTCAGCAAGGGCGAATTCGAGGCCATGCTGAAGGCAGCGAAGCGCGAGGAAGAGGATTCTGTCGATCTTTTCCGCTTTACATCGCGCATCAATCGGGCTCTTGATGACCGCCAGAAAGCGGAATTCATCGCCATGCTCTGGCAGATCGTTCACGCGGACAACGATCGCAACGAACTCGAAGACCATCTGGTCTGGCGCATTGCGGAGCTGATCGGGGTGTCCGGTCGTGATCGTGTGGATCTCAGGCAGGAGGCGGAAGGCCGCCAGAAACACTGACTGTCCGGACCATCATGCTGCGCGCTGCCCCAAGAACCAAGAAGGTCGACGACCGGCCCATCCTCATCGTTCTCCACCAGGAAACCTCCACACCCGGCCGCGCCGGCCAGATGCTCGTCGAGCGCGGCTACAGGCTCGATATCCGTCGTCCGGCGCTCGGCCAGAAGCTGCCGCATACGCTGCGCAATCATGCCGGCGCCATCGTCTTCGGCGGCCCGCAGAGCGCCAATGACGAGCATGATTATGTCAAGGAGGAGATCGATTGGGTCTCCGTGCCGCTCAAGGAGAACCGGCCGTTCCTGGGCATTTGCCTTGGTGCGCAGATGCTGGTCAAGCAGCTCGGCGGCAAGGTCGGCAGCCATACCGAAGGGTTCACGGAAATCGGCTGGTATCCGCTGGAAGCGACCGAGGCCGGCCGCAAGCTGATGGACTGGCCGAACATGGTCTATCATTTTCACCGCGAGGGTTTCGACCTGCCCTCGGGCGCGACGCTGCTTGCGCGCGGGCACACTTATGAGAACCAGGCGATCCGCTATGGTCAGAATGCCTGGGGCGTGCAGTTCCACGGCGAGCTGACACGGGTGATGATGCAGCGCTGGGTGGTGCGCGGTGCGCATCGGTTCGAGCTGCCGAACGCGCAGACCGGCGACAGGCATCTCGAAGGGCGGTTCCTGCATGATGCGGCGCTAAAGATCTGGATGGGCAATATGCTCGACACCGTTTTCGGGCACAGATTGGTGCAGGCGGCTTAGTCAGGCCTGACGATCAGCTCACCGCAATCTCCTCTCCCTTCGGCGCCTGCAGCGTATCGATCCGGCGAAGTTGCGGGAAGATCAGCGACCAGGCGATCGACACCGCGAGTGTGCCCAGCCCACCGATGACGACGGCGGGAACGGCGCCGAAGACGGCCGCCATCGAGCCGGCGCGGAATGCGCCAAGTTCGTTGGACGCACCGATGAAGACCGAATTGACGGCGTTCACCCGGCCGCGCACGTGGTCCGGCGTCCAGAGCGCGATCAGGGTTTCGCGCACATAGACCGATATCATGTCGCCGGCGCCCATCAGCGCCAGAGCAACGACCGACAGCCCGAACGAGGAGGAGACGCCGAAGACGATGGTCGCAGCGCCGAACAGCGCCACGCCGGAAAACATCTTGAAGCCGGAATAGCGGCGGATCGGGAAGGCGGCGAGGTAAAGCGCCATGGCAATCGCGCCCAGGCCGGAGGCGGCGCGCAATATGCCGAGGCCGATCGGACCAAGCACGAGAATTTCCGATGCGTAGATCGGCATCAGCGCTGTCGCGCCGCCGAGCAGCACCGCGAAGAGATCAAGCGAGATGGCGCCGAGCACGATCTTCTGCCGCTTGATATAGCCGAAACCCGCCAGCAGATAAGTCCAGCTTGTCGGTTCGCCCATGGTCTTCTGTGCTGGCTTGGGGATCATGAAGACAAGGACCGCGCCGGCGATCATGAAGGCAAGTGCGACGACATAGGCGACCGACGAACCGATGCCGTAGAGCAGGCCGCCGGCGACAGGGCCGGTAATCGAGGCGACCTGCCAGGACGACGAGTTCCAGGCGAAGGAATTCGGCAGATCCTCGGCCGGAACGAGATTGGGCGAAAGCGAGGACACGGCCGGGCTCATGAAGGCGCGCTCGATGCCGAAGATGGTGAGGATCACGAAGACCAGCAGCGGCGAAAATGAGCCGGTCAGGGTGATCAGCAGGAGTGCGGCGCTGCAAAGCGCGCTGACCATCATGCAGATCGAGACGATGACGCGGCGATTATATCGGTCTATCACCGTACCGGTCACCAGGATCAGCAGCAGCGACGGCAGGAACTGCACCAGGCCGACAAGGCCGAGATAGAAGGCACTTTTCGTCTCGGCGAACATCTGCCAGCTGACCGCGATCGAGATGACTTCCGCGGCGAAGGCTGCCATGAAACGCGCGAAGAAAAGCAGCACATAGGAACGATGCCGGAAGGCGGCAAAACGGTCGTTCGCCGTAGAAGCATTCATAACCGCAACTTTCGTGAAGGATTCACGCGTTAAGCATGAGAACCGAGCGCGTCGGGGCGCTCTTGCCCGATAAAGAGCGAATGATTATCTGTCTGTCAACTYCAAACCCTCCGTCCAGCCGGAGGAAACCAAGAGGACCCTATGCTGATCGTCATTCTTTCCACGTTGAATTACATTCTCAACATAGTGTGGTTCTTCGTCATCGTTTCAGCCATTTTCTCTTGGCTTTATGCATTCAACGTCATCAATACGAGAAATCAGTTCGTCAATCAGATCGGCAGCGCGCTCTATGCGATCACCGAGCCAGTCTATCGGCCGATTCGCCGCTTCCTGCCGAACATGAATGGGCTTGATCTGTCGCCGCTCGTCGTTCTGGTCATTATCTTTTTCCTGCAGCAAGTGATCGTCTGGGTCGCCAACAACTACGGCTGAGCGGTTGACGGCACGGCGTACCTGTAGCGGGCTCTACGAAAAAACCCTCCGGATCGAGTGCGATCCGGAGGGTTTCAGCAGAAACTCGGATATTCCGGCTTACTTGGCCGTCTTTGCTGCATTGGCCCGGTCGATGGATTCGAGGATCAGTTCCTTGGCCTTGGCCGAACCTTCCCAGCCGAATACCTTCACCCATTTGCCGGGTTCCAGATCCTTGTAATGCTCGAAGAAGTGCTCGATCTGCTTGAGCGTGATCTCCGGCATATCGGTATATTCGTGCACCTTTTCATAGCGCAGCGTCAGCTTCGGCGACGGCACGGCAATGATCTTCTCGTCCTTGCCGGAATTGTCTTCCATCATCAGCACGCCGATGGGGCGGACATTGATGACGCAACCCGGCACCAGCGGGCGGGTGGAGGCGATCAGCACATCGATCGGGTCGCCGTCATCGGAGAGCGTGTGCGGCACGAAGCCGTAATTGCCCGGGTAGGTCATCGGCGTGTAGAGGAAACGGTCTACCACCAGCGTGCCGGCTTCCTTGTCCATCTCGTACTTGATCGGGTGGCCGCCGACCGGCACTTCCACGATCACGTTGACGTCTTCGGGTGGGTTCTTTCCGATGGCAATGGCGTCTATACGCATAGGAGTCTCCAATGACCGCGATATTGCACCGCGATATAGGAATCCCCCAGGGAAAACAATATTGTTCTTCGGAACGATGCCGGATGCTTAAGAAAGGCCTGAACTGCCGGGGTTGGGAATGAATACAGCGGCACGCTCGACCGTTTTCCCTGCTGAACAAGGATCGGGTTCATGCGTCATTCTGTCTTTGCAATCGTACTGTTGACTGCGCCTCCAATGGCTGGCGGGGCTGTTGCGGCGGAGAGCGCCTATACGGTGCTCGACATCGACAATGGCAGCTGCAAGCAGGTGGGCGATGCGGCGACCCAGGAGGACATCGACCTCGGGGTAATGTCGGTCATCTGTCCGGGCTACAAGGCCTATCCGGTCGAGTATCATACCGACGACGAGCGGACGACGGTGCATTACGGCGATCCGGCCAGGACCACGACGGCAAGCATGTGGGAATCGTTTTCGCCGTTCAACAGTGCAGCCGATAAGATCGAGTGGCGGATCGATGCGAAAGACAGGCCGTTTGCGGCGATCCACCGGTTCTATGTCGGCTCCGGTGGAGAAGATGGGAAGGAACCGCGGGCCGAGGTGCTGGTAATCTCCAAGGTCGGCCAGCCGGGCGGGCGAGCCGGTTGTGTGGTGGGCCTTGTCGATGCGCTGGCCAACAAGGACGCCAACGCGATGGCGCGGGAAGTCGCCGATCATCTGGCGCCTGGCTTTGCCTGCGGCAAGGACAAGGCGGATTATCACGGCCAGCGTGAGGATAAGGCGGCCGATTTCCAGACCTATTTTTTTGATCAGTAGGTCATTGCATTCGGGGGGAACGAAATGTCGAGATGGATTGTGTCATTGGCCCTTGTGGCCCTTATCGGTGCAGCGCCGGCTTTCGCCAATGAGAGCGTCTACACTGACTTTCCGCTGCAGAATAACAAGTGCAAGCCGGTCGATCCGGCAAAGGCCGACAACGATGCCGAAACCGGTTCGGTCGAACTGATCTGCCCCGGCTACAGGGATTATGATGTCTACTATGACGAAGGCGATGCGCGGGTGAGCATCCATTACGGTCACCTGTCGCAGGATGTGATCACGAACTATTGGGAATCCTTCACGCCGTTCAACAGCGCTGCCGAGAAGATCGAGTGGCGCCTGGATGCGCAGGGCGTGCCACGGGCGGCGATCCACCGCTTCCTCCTCGCCAATATCGATCCGGCGACAGGCATGTCGAGCGACAAGCTGAAAGGCCAGGTCCTGGTGATCTCGAAAGTCGGTCAGCCGGGAGACGAGACGGGCTGCGTCGTGGGCATGGTCGATGCGCTTGCGAACAAGGATGCCAACGACATTGCACGCCAGGTTGCCGACGACATCGCGCAGGGCTTCCGCTGCAAGAAGGATCAGGCCGTCTATCACGGCAAGCGCGGCGACAAGGCGTCTGATCTCAGCGCTTCGTTCGGGGAGTGATGGATGTATTATAGACGATCCATCCTGACCGCAGGCGCCCTCGCTGCATCGTTCCTGCCAGCTTTGGCCCTGGCAGGAGCAAGTGTCTATACCGATCTCGACACCGACCATTGCCAATCCATGGCGAAACCCGATGCGAATGACGGGCCGGCCGACTTCGTGTCGCTGCGCTGCAGGGGCTACAAAGACTATCCGGTTTATTACGCGGAAGGCGATATGCGTCAGACCCTGCATTTCGGCTATCTCGACCAGGCGATCATCGACGGGGCGTTCGAGACCTTCGGCCCGTTCAACTATGCCGGCCGCAAGATCGAGTGGCGGCTTGGCGCGGATGGCAAGCCTTATGCGGCGATCGTGCGATTCTTCATCCAGAATCCCGATCCCGACACCGGCATGATCGACAAAGGCCATGAGGGACAGGTGCTGGTGATTTCGCGCGTCGGCCAGCCAAATGACAAGCGCGGCTGCGTCATCGGCTATGTCGATGCGCGAAAAAATCCCGATCCGAATGGAATAGCGCGGCAGGTGGCCGACGAGATGGCGGCTGGCTTTGTTTGCGGCAGGGATCGGGCAAGTTTCCACGGCGCCAAAACCGAACCGGGCAACGATCCATCGACAAATTTTCCAGGCCCCGAAAAACAACAGTAGGCGATATATCGCCTACTATATTCAATCTGGCCAGACGAAGCCGAGTTTCTTCAGCGACACGCTGCCGAAATCCTCCATGCCCTCGGCAATGTCCATGCCGCCGGTGGCGCGGAAGAAGGTGGCGGCGTGGGCGCTTTCCTCCAGGCACCAAGCGGCGAGCCCGGCAAAGCCGAGGCCGCTCAGCACATTGCGGCATTCGCGGAAGAGATAGTGGCCGAGCCCGGTACCCTGGAATTCCGGCAGCAGGTAAATCTCGTAGATCTCGCCTTCTTGCTGCAGGGCGCGGGCGCGATTGAGACCGATCGTGGCATAGCCGGTGATCCGGCCGGCAATGTCGAGGACCAGAAGCGTCGAGGTTCCGTGGGCGGCGCGGCGCCACCAGTCCTCGCCGCGGCGCTCCAGCATCTGCTGCAGCACCTTGTGCGGGATCAGGCCGCTATAGGACTGCAGCCAGGAAACCCGGTGCACATCGGAGACGGCGCGCGCATCGCGCGGCTCGGCTTTCCTGACTTCGATCGACAATGTACTCATTTTGCGACCGCCGAATTCACTTATGTTTCAATATGATACAGATCCTATGGCGTCACCTGCGCGACACCTTGATAAAAAGTTAACGGCTTTTTAAGGCGTAGGGCAAGCGGGTTTCTGCGATGTACCCAACAAAAAACCCGGCGCATCGCACCGGGCTCCAGATGACGTGTGGAAATAGGTTGGGCTTTGGGTGGAACGGGGCCTCGAAGGGTCCTTCACCAACAACACCCTGGCCAGCTTGCCGCCGGTCAGGCAGCCATCGCAATCGCGCCCATCTGGGCCATCAGGCCGAGCATGTCGGCGCTCGACCAGCGTTCGATCACGGCGCCATTGCCGAACTGCAGGATTGTCATTCCGGGCAGAACATAGTCGTTGCCGCTGGCGGGAACATTCATGAATGTTCCCGAATGCCGTCCGGACATGACGAACCGCGTAGCGATCTTGTCGCCATCTTCAATCATGTCGACAATGTCGAGTTTGGGCGCAGGTTTGCCCGGCTCGGTCAGGCCTGCGAAAACCGACCTGTAGAATTCTGTCACGCCTGCCTTATTCATCGGCTCCGGCGAGAAGCCGTGCAGCCGGATATTCGCGTCATAGAGCCTGAGATAGCCATCGAGATCGCCGGCGTTCCAGCGCTCGACGGCACGCGTAATCAACTCCCTGTTCGATGCCATGATAACCTCCCTTGAAACGCGAAAGCCGCGCAGTCCTTTTACGGAGCGCGCGGCCTTGCGGATGAACCGGACAGGAAATTTTGCCGGAAGAATCGGTGGATTTCCGAATTCAGGCGTCGCCACTCAACTGATGTTGCCGGAAGAATTCCGCCCAGAACAAGGCGCCGTATTGGCTGTTGAGGTGGAAAATGTCGCCGAATTCGGACTCTTCCGGCTCCTCGTCCGCCTGATCCGTCGCTTGGGAGAGACCGGGACCACGCGCAAACTCCACTTTCGTCAGCAGTGGGCCGTCCAGCGTCTCCGGTAGTTGGAACAGGATTTCCGTGGCATTCGAGAAGACGCTTTCGACCGTCTCGGTGAAAATCGCCCGAGAAAGGTCAAAACCATTCCGCGCCTCCACTTTCAACACGGCGTCCAGGGAACGCGCCAGCACATCCCGCTCATTGCTGAGATGTGGATCCGGGACGTAGAAAACCGGCGCCGTAGAGGCTGCGGTCAGAAGGTCGACCAGATGCTTTGCTGCCGAGCTTCGCAGGCGAGCTTCGTAGCACGCCCGAAGATAGGCTTCGGATATATACATCTCCCCCGAATTGGCGCCGCCGTAGGGCATGTGATTGGCCTGCATCAGCAGCAGGATTCGGGAGCTGGCGCCGCCGCCGGAGACGCAGAAGAAATCATAGGATCGAAGGTCGATCTTGTCGCTGCCGCCGGTCAGCCGGAGATTTTCGGCCACGATTTCGTCCTTTGTCGTCAGGACGCCCTTGCGGACGAATGTCTTGCCGAGGCGCTGTCTCGGGCCGGCGAAGAAATCGAGCTCGATCTCCGGGTAATCAGCCTTCACTGCCTGCCAGCCGAGCTTGAGCGCGGCAACATGGGAATTGCCGATCACGCATCCCCTGGTGCTCATTTGGCGAATGCCTCAAGCAGCGCGCCTTCGCAGATGACGTCCCTGCGGTTGCTCTGACCTTTGCGCTTGCGCGACGCAGGTGGGGCGCCGACGTCGGAATGTTCGGAAAAGAACACCTTCATCACGGTCTCGACGCCCATTTCCGTGATGCTGCGCATATTGGGCTCGTAAAAGAAGCCCTTGGAAAACGGCGATGCAATGATCTCGAACGACGGGAAATAGTCGATATCGTCGAATTCCTTCGTCAGCGAACCGCAGACGGCGCGCAGGACGGACTTGGAATAGGTCGTCGCCGCCAGCACATGGTCGGTCGACGCAGTGGCTGTGAGCGGCACGGGCGATACGGTGAGGAGCAGCCGGATCGAAGGGTTTATCGCCTTGAGGATCTTGCGGGCTTTTTTCATGTCCCGATAGACATCGACGAAATCGAAATTGACGAATTCGTGGCGGCGGTTGTCGAACGCACCGGCGAGCACGCCGGGGCAGGTCGGATAAACCGTGCCGCTCTCGCTATGTTTCCAAGCTTCGGTCAGGCCGAGCGTGAACACCAGCACGTCCGTCTCGCGCATCAGGCGATCGACGCGCTTGAGATGATCGAGGCGCTGCGCCTTGACTTCCTCTCTGGTTGGCAAGCCGCCAGGCTCGACGCTGGGCCGCAGGCCGTCAAAGTACCGGCCGTCCTTTTCCCAGATGTCCTCGTCGCGAACTTCCAGCGTGTCGGCGTCCTGCAGGAGCTGCAGCAGCTGCCGGGCGGTGTAGATATTGCCGTAGCGCGCGGAATAGACGAGGTAGCCATATTTCTGCGCAATGTCGTGCGGTGTGCCTTCGATCGGCGGCTCGACATCGAGGATGTTGTAGCCGCGTGCCCGCATGTGGCGCGCGACATGCTGGGCAAAGCAGCTGCCCGCGGTGGCAATCCTGTCGGTCGCCGCGATCGGGAATTTCTTCCGGTAGAGGTTTTGTATCGTGGACGGATGAAGTTCGGCGACGCCCGTCTTCCAATAGCGCTCCGGCGGGAGATCAGAATAAGGCGTCTTCATCCAAGTACCTGCGACAGTGATGACTGCCGTCTTAGACGCCGCAAGTTTGGGGCATGTCAAGCGCCACAACTGGTCAGCGATATGCAAAAACCGGGAGCCTGTGGAGGCGCCCGGTGCAGAAAATCACATCCGATCCGCAGGGATCAGGCGGCGCCGGCCGCCTTCTGTTTGTCAAAGCGCTTGCGGTCGTTGGCGTCGAGGAACATCTTGCGCAGGCGGATCGACTTCGGTGTCACCTCGACCAGTTCGTCTTCCTGGATCCAGGAAAGCGCACGGTCGAGCGTCATGCGGATCGGCGGGGTTAGCTTGACGGCCTCGTCCTTGTTGACCGAACGGATGTTGGTCAGCTGCTTGCCCTTGAGCACGTTGACTTCGAGGTCGTTGTCGCGCGTGTGGATGCCGACGATCATGCCCATATAGACCTTCTCGCCCGGATCGATGATCATCGGGCCGCGGTCTTCGAGGTTGAACAGCGCATAAGCCACAGCTTCGCCGGCGGCATTGGCGAGCAGAACGCCGTTGACGCGGCCACCGATATTGCCCTTGAAGGGCTGATAATCGTGGAACAGGCGGTTCATGATCGCGGTGCCACGGGTGTCGGTCAGCAGTTCCGACTGATAACCGATCAGGCCGCGGGTCGGGGCGAAGAAGCGCAGGCGGACGCGGCCGCCGCCGGAGGGACGCAGCTCGACCATTTCGGCCTTGCGTTCGCTCATCTTCTGCACGACGACGCCGGAATGGTCCTCATCGACGTCGATGACAACTTCTTCGATCGGCTCGAGCAGCGTGCCGGCATCGTCCTTGTGCATGACGACGCGCGGACGCGAGACAGCGAGTTCGAAACCTTCGCGGYGCATGGTTTCGATGAGAACCGCGAGCTGCAGTTCGCCGCGGCCGGAGACGTAGAAGGAATCCTTGCCTTCGGCCTCTTCGATCTTCAGCGCCACATTGCCTTCGGCTTCCTTGAGCAGGCGGTCGCGGATGACGCGGCTCGTCACCTTGTCGCCTTCGGTGCCGGCAAGCGGGCTGTCATTGACGATGAAGGACATGGTCACGGTCGGCGGGTCGATCGGCTGGGCATGCAGCGCTTCGGTGACCGAAGGATCACAGAACGTGTCGGCGACCGTGCCCTTGGACAGGCCGGCAATGGCGACGATGTCGCCCGCATGGGCTTCATCGATCGGCGTGCGCTCGATGCCGCGGAAGGCGAGGATTTTCGAGATACGGCCGGTTTCGATCTGCTTGCCGTCCTGGCCGAGCACCTTGACGGACTGGTTCGGCTTGATCGAGCCGGAATGGATACGGCCGGTGATAATGCGGCCGAGGAAGGGATTGGCTTCGAGGATCGTGCCGATCATGCGGAAGGCGCCGTCCGCCTCGCCGACGCTCGGCTCCGGAACGTGCTTGAGCACGAGGTCGAGCAAGGGGGCCAAGCCTTCTTCGGTCGGACCTTCCGGATTGTAGTTCATCCAGCCGGCGCGG
Source organism: Rhizobium sp. P2_G2 (assembly GCF_056403555.1). Classification (NCBI taxonomy): domain Bacteria; kingdom Pseudomonadati; phylum Pseudomonadota; class Alphaproteobacteria; order Hyphomicrobiales; family Rhizobiaceae; genus Rhizobium; species Rhizobium sp. P2_G2. The sequence continues at coordinate 20,367 of NZ_JBFUFF010000007.1, read as the reverse complement.
CCCGAACCGTAAAGGATGGGGAAATCGAGCTGCTCGTCGGTGGCGTCGAGATTGGCGAAGAGGTCGAAGACTTCGTTGACGACTTCCTCGTGGCGTGCATCCGGGCGGTCGATCTTGTTGATCGCCACGATGGGCCTGAGGCCGACCTTGAGTGCCTTGCCGACCACGAACTTGGTCTGCGGCATCGGGCCTTCGGAGGAGTCGACGAGGACGATGGCGCCGTCCACCATGGAGAGGATGCGCTCGACTTCGCCGCCGAAATCGGCGTGGCCGGGCGTGTCGACAATGTTGATGCGGTGACCGTGCCATTCGACCGACGTCGCCTTGGCGAGAATGGTGATGCCGCGTTCCTTTTCGAGGTCATTGGAATCCATCACGCGTTCTGCAACGCGCTGGTTTTCGCGGAAGGAACCGGACTGTTTCAGGAGTTCGTCGACCAGCGTCGTTTTGCCATGGTCAACGTGAGCAATAATCGCGATATTGCGAATCTTCATCGGACAAATCTCTGAGCTTGGGGCGCAATGCTGGGAGGGGGCGCCAATTCATTTGGCGGCCTCTTACCTTCTTTTTTGCATTTGCGAAAGGGGGCGGGCCGATAAAGGCGAATCGCGCTTAATTCGCTGGCTCAGGACCGGATTTTGCCTGCCTTCCACCAATGGAGCAGCGGTGGTACGGAAATCAGGATCAGGCCGAGGACGGAAAACACCATGGCCACCTGCTGGTCGTCGGTATCCTCCGGTCCCAGGCAATCGATCATCAATTGGTAGCCGACAACGATCACCACGGCCGACAGGATCGCCAGGACCAGGCTCGCCGTCGGCGCCGCCTTCCAGCGGGCATAACGGAGGATGATGCCGACGGCCAGTACTGAGAAGCAGACGCCGCTCTCGGCGGCGATCAGGATGAGAGATGTGAACGAATAGGGCGATCGATCGAATTGAAAGCCGTTGTGCAGCCAGTCGCCAAGCAGCATGCTGAAGGCGATAAGACCGACGATCCCGGGTATGCCGAGCAGGATAGCGAGGATGAAACGGATGACCACCGGCGCGTTGCCGCGCGGTGTCGGCGATCCCGGAATGCTTGCCGTCGGCTCGGTCATGTCAAGGCGCCTTTGGCAGATTGCCGGCGACCGCTGCCCGCCGCCGGGCCAGGAGCCAGTGCAGGAAGGGCGGCAGTGCCACGACGAACAGGCCGAGAATGCACAGGCCCTCAAGAATGACGATCTCGATGCTGTCAGGTGGATTGCCGGTGCGCGAATAGATCAGGAAGGTGGCGAGCAGGAATCCGGCAGCGATGATCGACAGCAGCAGGCTGCCCACGGGCCAGCGGACGATACGCAGAAAAATCCCGAAGAAGACCAGGCCGAGCGCGATGATGCCCGCGCCGATGAGGCCGAACACCCAATCGAAGGCCATCTCGATATTTTCGAAGACGTAGCCGTGCGCGATCCAGTCGGACAGGACGAAGCTGAAGGGTGTGCCACCGACGCTAAGGCAGATCAGACCCATGATAACGAGAATGACGCCGACGGTGCCGCCCAGCCAGCCGGTTCTGCGTTCGCCCGTCGTATCCACCATCATCCCCTCCAGTCCCTTCTTCGCGAGACTAGCGCATCCGTTGTTTTGCGCAGCAGAAAAATCGTCGCGCGGCTGGAGCAGGAACGGTGTGGGAGAGAGATTTATTCGGGGGAGAGACGAGGCGCATAGGAGTGCGCCTCGTCGATGCCGGAATGAGCCGATCAGGCCGTGCGGACCGGATCGAGCGTCACCTTCCACAGTTCCTTGTCGTCGCGGTTCATCAGCCGCACAGTCAGCTGTTCGGTGGCGCTGTCGATATCGATCAGGCCGAAGAATTGCAGGCCGGCTGACGGCGGCAGGTTCTGGCCCTGTTCCTTGGTCGGCGCGCTGATGAACTTCACTTCCGGGCCGAAGGTCATGTCGAGTTCGTTGGGGCCGAAGGTGCCGGCATGGATCGGGCCGGAGACGAATTCCCAGAACGGGTTGAAGTCCTGGAACTGCGCCTTGCTCGGATTGTAGTAGTGAGCGGCAGTATAGTGCACGTCCGCCGTCAGCCAGATCGTGTTGTTGATATTGGCGTCCTTGATGAAGCGCAGGAGATCGGCGATTTCGAGCTCGCGGCCCTTCGGCGCGCCGTTGTCGCCATTAGAGACGGCTTCTGCGCCATGCCCCTTGTTGTCCTTGTCGAAGGTATTCCAGACCACGAGGCTGAGCGGCATGTCGCAGGCCAGCACCTTCCAGGTGGCGCGGGAATTGGCGAGTTCGCGCTTCAGCCAGCGGACCTGTTCGGCGCCGATAATGCGCGACTTGTCGTCCAAAACCGTTTCCATGTCCGGACCGTTCGGGCCGCGATAGGTGCGAAGGTCGAGGAAGAACACGTCGAGCATCGGGCCATAGGAGATTTTACGATAGACCCGGCCCGGCTCGGCCGGCTGGTAGCGGATCGGCGTCATCTCGTGGAAGGCCTGGGCGGCGCGGGCCGAGAGCAGGAAGATCGACTTTTCCTTGTAGCGGTCGTCGTGCGACAGGTCCTTGGAGGAAGACCAGTTGTTGAGTACTTCATGATCGTCCCACTGAAAGAACGTGGGACAGATTTCCGAGAGCGCACGGACATGTTCGTCCATCATGTTGTATTTCCACTGGCCGCGATATTCGTCGAGCGTTTCGGCGACCTTGGTCTTTTCCGGGGTGATCACCTTGTTGACCCATTTGGTGCCATCCTTAAGGTCGATGCTTTCCTTGAGCGGGCCATCGGCATAGATGGTGTCGCCGGAATGGATGAAGAAATCTGGCTGGTGCTTGGCGATCGTCGAATAGGAATACATGCCCTTGTCATCGATGCCCCAGCCTTGGCCGACCGTGTCGCCCGACCAGGCGAAGCGGACGCTGCGGCGCGACGACGGGCCGGTGCGGAAACGGCCGGTGATGGGCTGCGAGACGACATTGATGTCCTGCAGGTCGGCAGCGGTGAAGCGGTAGAAGATCTCCTGGTCGGACGGCAGGTTCTCGACCAGGCGCTTGACGGTGAAGTCGGTGTCCGGCAGTGCGTTCATCGGCGGCAGACGGATCGGGTCCTTGAAACTCTCGACGGTCGAGACTTCCATCATGATGCGCGAGGGGCGGTCGACGCGCGTCCAGATCATGCCGGAACCGGCATCGACATCGCCGGACTGAACACCGTGGGTGAAGGCGGGCGCACTGGCGGCGCGGGCATAGAAGGGGGTGGCGAGGCCCGACATGGTCAGGCTCGTGGCGGCGCTGCCCTTGAGCAGCGTGCGACGGGTGACGGAATTGAAGATGTTCGACATTGATCTCTCCTGTCTGTCGGCGGGTGCGTGCGCCGAAGCGCGGAGCAAACAGGGAATTCGTGTCAGGGCGGTAAATAAGCGATGATGTTTCCGTTATGCTTTTGTGACAAAGATAACATCACGTTTTCAGGCGGTTAGAAGAGGATGCCAGCGATTGTGACTGAATTGTCTGTGTATTGTTGGGGCGCTTTTTTGTCCAATTTCGCCAAGATGACGCTGGTGGTCGCTTGCTTCGCGCCATCCGCGGTGATGGCTGAGGATTGGAAGGCGGTCGAAGTCATCAGGACCTACGCGATTTCCGGCAGGACCGGTGCCGAACTCTATGCTTCGATTGGAAAGCATGGCCCGAAGGCTACCAATGGACAGCGCGTCATCGCTCATACCAGTTTCAAGCTGACCTGGACGAGAGATTACCAGCCCCGGGACCGTGCCTGCATGCTGGTTTCGGCGTGGCCGAAATTGACGATCACCTACGCTTTGCCCAAGCCGTCGACCTCGCTGCCGTCAGGCGTTCGTGGCAACTGGGAACGGTTCATCACCGGCGTGCGTGCGCATGAGCGACAGCATGGCGCGATGATCGTGGAGCTGGCCCAGCAGATCGAAACCACGAGCGTCGGGTTGACCGTCCCGGACGATCCGGACTGCACAAAAATTCGAACTGAATTGACGAGGCGGCTGGCGGCGCTTTCGGCCGCGCATCAACAGCGCAACCGTGATTTCGATCGCGCTGAACTCGCCGATGGCGGCAATGTCCACCAATCGATTTTGGCGCTGGTGAATGGGCCGTAGCTCCGAAGCCGCATGGCGAGTGGAAATGATCCGCCGCCATGCCGATATGCCGCAGCCGAAGAAAGATTAGGCGGCCAATCCCTTCTTCCTCAACATGGCATCCGGGCTCGGCAGCTTGCCGCGGAAGGCCTTGTAGGCGTCTTCCGGATCGACCGAGCCGCCGGCCGAGTAGATGTTGTCCTTCAGTTTCTTCGCCGTTTCCGGATTGAACGGGTTGCCGGTTTCCATGAAGGCGTCGAAGGCGTCGGCGTCGAGCACTTCCGACCACATGTAGGAATAGTAGCCGGCCGAATAGCCGTCGCCGGAGAAGACGTGGGAAAAATGCGGCGTGCGGTGGCGCATGACGATCGAAGACGGCATGCCGATCTCCACAAGCACTTCGCGCTCGACCGTCATCGGCGGTTCGGTGGGTTCGCGGGTGTGGAAGGCCATGTCGACCAGGGCCGAAGAGGTGAATTCCACGGTAGCGAAGCCGGAATTGAAGGTACGGGCTGCCAGCACCTTGTCGAGCAGCGCCTCGGGCATCGGCACGCCGGTCTCATAGTGCACGGCGAATTCCTTGAGGATCGCCGGCACTGTCAACCAATGTTCATAGAGCTGCGACGGCAGCTCGACAAAATCGCGCGCCACGCCCGTGCCGGAAACCGACGGGTAGGTGACGTTGGAGAGCATGCCATGCAGGGCATGGCCGAATTCGTGGAACAGCGTGCGGGCATCGTCGAGCGACAGCAGCGCCGGACGACCCTCGGCCGGCTTGGCGAAATTGCAGACATTGTAGATGATCGGTATTTCGCCGTGCGCGCCATTCTTCAGTGTCAGCTTATGCTGGCTCTGGAACGAGCTCATCCAGGCGCCGGAGCGTTTCGACGGCCGGGCAAAATAGTCGCCGAGGAACAGCGCAATCAGGTTGCCGTTGAAATCGCGGATCTCGAAGACCCGGACATCAGGGTGATAGCCGGCAATATCCGTGCGCGGAACCGCCTTGATGGCGAAAAGCCGCGACGCGGTGGCGAAGCAGGCGTCGATGATCTTTTCGAGCTGCAGATAGGGCTTCAGTTCGCCTTCGGAGAAATTGAATTTCTGCGTCCGCAGCTTTTCGGCATAGTGGCGCCAGTCCCAGGGCTCGACGGAATGGTTTTTGCCATCCTCGGCGATCACGCGGGCAAGATCGGCCTCTTCCTCAAGCGCCCGGAGCCGTGCCTTTTCCCAGACCTGCATCAACAGGCCGTTCACGTTCTCGGCTGTCTTGGCCATGGTATTGTCGAGCTTGAGCGCGGCAAAATGCGGATAGCCGAGCAGCTTTGCCTTCTCGGCGCGGAGCGCAAGCGTCTCGGCGATGATGGCGCGGTTGTCGGTGGGGCCTTCGTTCTCACCGCGGGCGATCCAGGCCCGAAAAGCCTGTTCGCGCAGATCGCGATTGTCCGAGAAGGTCAGGAAGGGTTCGATGATCGAGCGCGACAGCGTGACGGCGAATTTGCCCGCCTCGCCGTGGTTGGCGGCCGCACCCGCCATCGCGTCGCGCAGGAATTCGGGCAGGCCGGCAAGTTCCTCCTCCGTCGAGAGATACAGCACCCAGCTCTTCTCGTCGGCGAGCACGTTCTGGCCGAAATTGGCGCCGAGGCTCGCCAGCCGCTCATTGATGGCGGCCAAGCGCTGCTGCTGCTCCTTCGGCAGCTTGGCGCCGGATTTCACGAAACCTTTCCAGTGACGCTCCAGCACGCGGGTCTCTTCGAGCGTCAGGCCGAGCGTGTCGCGGCTTTCCCAGAGCGTGTCGATGCGCTTGAACAATGTCTCGTTCTGGCCTATGCGCGAATAGTGCCGCGACATTTCCGGCGAGATTTCCCGCTCGAGATGCTGGATCGTGTCATTGGCGTCGGATCCGGCCTTGTTCCAGAAGAGCGCGGAAACCCGCGACAGAGCATCGCCGGCGATTTCCAGGGCGGTGATCGTGTTGGCGAAGGTCGGCGCTTCCGGATTGTTGGCGATCTCGTCGATTTCCGCATCGTGGGCGGCAAGCGCATGGTCGAAGGCGGGTTTGAAATCCTCGTCTTTCACCTGATCGAAACGAGGCAGGCCATGCGGTCCATCCCAGGTGAAAATCGCTTGGTTTAGGGCATTAACGTCCGTCATTTCTGGTCTTCCTTGCAAATCAAAAATCGGTCTCCCGCCTATATAGGCGCAAAGACAACGGAATTGCGACTGCGCCCAACACCTGCTACGGAAATCTCCCATCACGTTTTCGCTTGAAAACCATAACAATATATAATAAGTTTATCTTATTATTAACCGAGACCAAAACATGCCGCTGAAAGCCAATCCTGACTCGCTCGGATTCCTGATCACCGAGACCGCCCGCCTGCTCCGCGTCGCCTTCGAGCGGCGCATTACGGAGGCGGGGCTCGACATCACCCCGGCCGAGGCGCGCACGCTTGTCTATGTCGCCGCTACGGAAGGCGCGCGGCAGAACATTATCGCCGACCGCATGGGCGTCGAGCCGATGACCGTCTGTGCCTATCTCGATCGCTTGGAGAAGCTCAATCTCATCGCCCGCTGTCAGGACCCCAGTGACCGGCGCGCCAAGAACGTGCGCACGACTGACGATGCCGACCGCATGCTGGCCAGCGTCCAGCAGGAAACGTCGAAACTGTTCGACCAGATCCAGAACGGTCTCGACGCCGAAACCCGCAAGGTGTTTCAGGCGGCGCTGAAGACGGTGCGCAACAATCTGCAGGGGCTGCTGGCCGACAAGCCGGCGCAGGAGCCGGTCGTCGAAGCGGTCATCGCATAAAAAGCGGCGGATTGCTCCGCCGCCTCTCAACTCCAATTCTTAGCGATCAGACCTTCAGGTTACGCTTGCCGAGCGTCCTGAGACGTAGCGCGTTGAGCTTGATGAAGCCGGCTGCGTCCTTCTGGTCGTAGGCGCCCTGGTCGTCCTCGAAGGTGACGAGCTGGTCGGAATAGAGCGATTTCGGGCTCTCGCGGCCGGTGACCATGACATTGCCCTTGTAGAGCTTCAGCGTCACTTCGCCTTCGACATGGCGCTGCGACAGGTCGATCGCGGCCTGCAGCATTTCGCGCTCCGGCGAGAACCAGAAGCCGTAATAGATGAGCTCGGCATAGCGCGGCATCAGATCGTCCTTGAGGTGCGCCGCGCCGCGATCCAGCGTGATCGACTCGATCGCGCGATGGGCGGTGAGCAGGATGGTGCCGCCGGGGGTCTCGTAGACACCGCGCGATTTCATGCCGACGAAGCGGTTTTCGACCAGGTCGAGACGGCCGATGCCATTGTCGCGGCCGTAATTGTTGAGCGTGGCAAGCAGGGTGGCGGGGCTCATGCGCTCGCCATTGATCGACACGGCGTCGCCCTTTTCGAAGCCGATCTTGATGACGGTGGCCTTGTCAGGGGCGGCTTCCGGCGAAATGGTGCGCATGTGCACATATTCCGGTGCTTCCTGGGACGGATCTTCCAGCACCTTGCCTTCGGAGGAGGAGTGCAGGAGGTTGGCGTCGACGGAGAAGGGGGCCTCGCCCTTCTTGTCCTTGGCGACCGGAATCTGGTGCTTTTCGGCGAATTCGAGCAGGTCGGTGCGGCTCTTGAACGACCATTCGCGCCAGGGGGCGATGACCTTGATGTCCGGGTTCAGCGCATAAGCTGAGAGTTCGAAGCGGACCTGGTCGTTGCCCTTGCCTGTGGCGCCATGGGCAATGGCGTCGGCGCCGGTCTTCTTGGCGATCTCGACAAGATGCTTGGAGATCAGCGGACGGGCGATCGAGGTGCCGAGCAGGTAGACGCCTTCATAGACGGCATTGGCGCGGAACATCGGGAAGACGAAATCGCGGACGAATTCCTCGCGCACGTCCTCGATGAAGATCTCCTTGATGCCGAGCATTTCAGCTTTCTTGCGCGCCGGCTCCAGTTCCTCGCCCTGGCCGAGATCGGCGGTGAAGGTCACGACCTCGGCGCCGAGTTCGGTCTGCAGCCATTTGAGGATGATCGAGGTGTCGAGGCCGCCCGAATAGGCCAGCACGACTTTCTTTACGTCTTTGGGGAGCGCCATGTACGTGTTCCACTGTTGAGGCGAGGAAATGCGGTCTTTTAGCCTGATTGGCGGCAGTTGCAAGCCCTAGCGACATCGGCGCTGCGCGGGTTCGGGCGATGAATGTTGTTGGTTTTCCGAGCACGGAGTCGCGACAGGTTACCGGCGGCAGGAATCCGTGATCGCCGGTGCGGTGCGGCCGGCCGAAAATCGGGAACCGGATTCGGCGTGAAACATTCCTCCACCAACAAGTCAATCAGGAGAAGGCCAATGAAGACGATCGCAGCTCTGATAGCGGGTCTGCTTCTGTCCGTTGCGACCTATCTCGGCGGCGTGGTGACCGGCGCCACCTTTTCCCACGGCACGACGCAACTCAAGCCGCAGAATATGGATACGGCATCCCTTTGGACAAGCGAGCCGATGCTGGTCCATCGCGAGCGGCAAGTGCTGACACGGCTGCCGGCGCGACGCCAGCCCGGTACCGAGACAGTCACCACCACAAACAAGGCGGGTATCGAGGGGAACGTGGCATATTCGCCTCGAAACGGTACGAATCTGCCAGGGGCGGACGCGCAAGGTGGCGTGGACGACATGACCACGGGGGCCATAGAACCCAGTCAGACGGTCGATCCGAGCCAGCAGGCGCATATCGAGTGGTGTTCGCGTCGCTATGCGTCCTACCGCCCGGCCGACGACACGTATAAGCCCTATAGTGGTGGCTGGCGTCGCTGCGTGTCGCCGAAGTTGGATATCGTGGCGACGGAAACCGGCCTGGACAGTACTGCCGCAACTGCCCAGCAGCCATCCGAGGTGACAGGCAATGAGAGCCAGGCGGAGGTTCAGGCAGCCTCCTATAACGAGCCCTCGATCGTCGACGACGGCGCCCATGCCAGATCCTGTGCYAGCCGCTATCATTCCTACGACGCAGGGGACAATACGTATCAGCCCTATGACGGCGGGCCGCGTCGGCAATGCAAATGAGGTGGCCTTCGCGGCTCGACTGCCCATCGATCAGGCTGTGGCCGGCGCGCCCGCATCGATCGGGTTCTGACGGAAGAGCTCGCCCACCAGCCAGCTGTCGAGATAGGCCCGGACTTCCACGATCTGCTTGTCGGCAAAGCGGCAGAGCCAGCAATAGTGGTTGTCGAACCGCATTTCATTCCTGGCCGTCGCCATCGAGCGCAGCTCGACAATCGCCCAATCGCCGTCGATGAGCACGTTCTGCACCACGAGCTGTGTGCCCTGCGGCAGGACCTTGTAGAGCTTGGCGAACGTGCCCGCCTGGAAAGCCTGCTTTGAATGATAATGGCCGGCGAGCGGGTGCGTGCCTTGGACAATCCAGTCAACATCATCCGCAACATGGTCGAAAAACTTTGTGCCTTCGCCGTGTTCCAGATGTGCGAAGAGTTCTATGACGTCCTGCTTGTCCATCCTCTTGTTCTCCATGGATTGGTCGATGCCCGCGTGGCGCAAAGCGTCGCTGCTCAGCAGTCTTCCCCCACCGCAGAGTGCTGCATACTACCGAAGGCTGCAAGTGAAGTTCCACGACCACATTCTTATTTTTCGAGGCGATGCGCTGACGCGCCTTCTGAATCGGCGATAGCCGCCCTGCCTGCCAGCAAGCTTTCGGAATTGTCTTTGGAAGGGATGGAAGTGACGTTGCGCTTGGTTTAATCGTGAAATGAATACCGGCTATAGGTGAAAGCCTCTGTTCCGGCCCCCAGCGAACTGGCAATCCAGCAGGAGCGACCCATGTCAGATTTCCATCCCGTGTTCAAATCCGGCAATACCGCCGTCATCACCGGCGCCGCCTCCGGCATCGGCCTTGCCGCGGCGAAGAGTTTTGCCAGGCTGGGCCTCAATGTCGTGCTCGCCGACCTTGGCAGTGATCGGCTGGAAGAGGCGGAAAAGGCGGTGATGGCGCTGTCTCCACGCGGCGCCGATGCCATTATCGGCATCCCGACGGATGTCGCCAATCTGGCTGACATCGAAATCATGGCAGAGGACACCGAAAAGCGCTTCGGCAAAGTGCATGTGCTGATGAACAATGCCGGTATCGGTCCGGGAAGCTCGATATTCGGGCCGCTCGAGGATTGGGAAAAAGTGTTCCACGTGAATCTCTGGGGCGTGATCTACGGTTCGCGCACCTTTGGGCCGAAAATGCTGGCGCATGGCGAGACGGCTGTGATCATCAATACCGGTTCCAAGCAGGGCATCACCACACCGCCCGGCGACCCGGCCTACAACACCGCCAAGGCCGGCGTGAAAGTCTTCACCGAAGCGCTGCAGCACGAATTGCGCAACACGCCCGGCAGCGCCGTCTCGGCGCATCTGCTGATCCCCGGCTTCGTCTTCACAGGACTGACGACGGGTGGACGGACTGAGAAGCCCGCCGCCGCCTGGACGCCGGAACAGACGATCGAGTTCATGATGGACTCACTCTCTCTCGGCGATTTCTATATCCTCTGCCCGGACAATGACGTGCCGCGTTCGCTTGACGAAAAGCGTATCTATTGGGCCGCGCACGACATTATCGAAAACAGGCCGCCGCTGTCGCGCTGGCATCCTGACTATGCCGAGGCATTCAAGGAATTTCTCGCCAAGGACCTGAAATAATGACGTTCCTGCCCGATTTCGCCACCATCGCCACGTTCACGGTGATGGGCTGGATTCTCGCGATCACGCCCGGCCCGGATATGACGATTTCGATCAGCCGGGCGCTCGCCGATGGCCGGCTCGGCGCCATGTGGGTCGTCCTCGGCACCACATGCGGCGTCGTGGTGCACACCATGCTGGTGGCGTTCGGCGTGTCGGCGCTGATTGTCGCTTCGCCCACGGCGTTCATGGTGCTGAAAACGGGCGGCGCCGGTTATCTCGTCTGGCTCGCCATTCAGGCGATCCGCAAGGGTTCCAGCTTGTCGGTGAAGCGCGCTGCCGGCCCGTCCAACGGCGCGCGCAAGAATTTCTTGACAGGGTTGGGTGTCAACCTGCTCAATCCCAAGGTCATCATCTTCTTCATGACCTTCCTGCCGCAATTCGTCCATGCCGGCGATCCGCATGTGACCGGCAAGCTGATCTTCCTCGGCCTCTGGTTCATCGTCATCGGCATGCCCGTCAACATTCTCGTCGTACTGACGGCCCAGTGGCTGTCCGGCTGGCTGCAGCGGAACCGCAGTGTCCTGCGCGGCATCGATTACACCTTCGCCGGCGTGTTCTCGCTGTTTGCGGTCAAGATCTGGATGACGCAGGCGCGGTAGGCGTCAACTGGCGAAAGCCAGAAGATTGCCGTCGGGATCGCGGACGATGAACGTATCCGATCCCCACGGCTCGCGGCGCAGGTGCTGATGGAACGGCGCATCGGCGGTGCGAAACTCTTCATAAAGCGCCTTGGCATCGTTGACGGTGATCGCGGCGCTCAGCGCGTCCTCTTCCCGTTTGCGGAAACCGGCGTCGAAGACGGCGCCGTCGACATGGCGCAGATTGAGCCGTGCGCCATCCCGGCCAACCTGAGCATAGAAGGGTGGCTCGCCATAGGCGAAAATCACGTCGAAGCCGAGCGTCTTCGTGTAGAAATCGATCGATAGGCTGATGTCGCCGACGAAGAGCTGCGGCTCCGCCGAAATCAGGATCGGCTTCAAGGCGGTTGAAACGGACGGACTCGGCATAGGTGCCTCCACTGCTCCGAGCGCGCAGCTTAGGCGGAAGTCGCCGCTGAGCCAAGCATTTCCATCTTCCGCGTGAGGAAYTGCCGCTCTGCATCGGATTGCGACAGGCGGATGGCGGTCTGGTAGGCGAGCCTTGCGGCATCGGCCTGCCCCGTGCGGGCCAGGAGATCGGCCTGCACCGCATAGAAGGGCTGGTATTGCACCAGCGCCTGGGCAATCGGTTGCAGCAAAGCGAGCGCCGCGTTCGGTCCCTCGACATAGGAGAGGGCGACGATGCGGTTGAGCTCATAGACCGGATTGTTGGCGGTGCGCGCCAGCTCGCGATAGAGCAGCGCGATCTCAGCCCAGTTCGTTTCGGCGAAACTTGGCGCTTCTGCATGCACGGCGATGATCGCAGCTTGCAGCTGGTAGGGACCCGGCCGGCCATGCCGGAGCGCGCGTTCGAGAATGGCGATCCCTTCGGCGATTTCACCCTTCTGCCAAAGCGATCGGTCTTGGTCTTCCAGCGACAGGATTTCGCCCTTCGCACCCAGCCGGGCATTGCGCCGCGCGTGATGCAGCAGCATCAGCGCCAGCAGGCCTTCGATCTCGCCTTCATTGGGGCGGAGCTGCGTCAGGAGCCGCCCGAGCCGGATCGCTTCTTCACAAAGGTCGCTACGAATGTGGTTGTCACCGCCCGACGCGTAACCTTCGTTGAAGATCAGATAGACGACAGCGAGCACGCTTTCGAGCCGTTCCGCCCAACCGTCCGGACCGGGAACTTCATAGGCGATGCCGGCGGCGGCGATCTTGTGGCGGGCGCGAACCAGGCGCTGGGCCATGGCGTCATGGCCGTCGAGAAAGGCATCGGCGATTTCTTCGGTCTTCAAGCCGCAGACGGAGCGCAGGGTCAGTGCCACGCAGGTCTTGCTGTCGAGCGCGGGATGGCAGCAGGTGAAGACCAGCTTCAGCCGCTCATCGCCGAACGGGTCGGGGTCGTCGTCCATGACGGAGGCATTTTCCATTTCGATAAGATGCGCGATCTCGCCCGATTTCGAACGGAAATTGGCCGAGCGGCGCAAGCGGTCGATCGCCTTGCGCTTGGCGGTCTGCATCAGCCAGGCATTCGGCGCGGCCGGCAAGCCGTTGCGGTTCCAATGGATCAGGGCCGATTCCAGCGCATCCTGCAGACTGTCCTCGGCCAGCTGGAAATTGCGGATCGTGCCGACGAGACTGGAGAGAAGGCGCCCGCCATCGAGGCGCGCGATACGATCGATCGCCTTGGCAACGGACGCCTTCTCGCCAACGTCATGCATCAGTGATCGAACACCATGATCGGGCGAAGCTCGACGGAGCCATTGGCCGCATGCGGAATGAGCGACGCATATTTGATCGCATCGTCGAGATTGGCGCAGTCGAGAATATAGAAGCCGCCGAGCTGTTCCTTGGTCTCGGCGAAGGGACCGTCCATCGTCTCGGTCTTGCCGCCGCGGACGCGCACGGTAGTTGCGGTGGTCACCGACTGCAGGGCATCGCCCGCCACCCAGACACCGTCGTTCTTATAGGTGTCGGTGGCGTTCTGGTAGCCGCCCATCATTTTGCCGAATTCCGCCGTCTCCGGCAGGACCGGGTTTGCGGAATCCATGTAGATCAAAGCGATATATTTCATTTCGGTCTCCTCTGTTGTTTGACCCGCCCGGCCTTGCCGTCGAGTGAAAGGGTGACGAACGAAGTTTTCGAAATCGACATCAGCCGCAGAAAAATTTCAGTAGAGCGACCATAGCAGGAAAACCACGCAGGCAAGGACGCAAAGATGCGTGCCGACGGCACCCAGGACCCGCAGCGGATTGGCCGGATATGTCGCATTGAGCCCGATGGGATGGATGAGGCGCGAGATGAGCAGCACGATGCCGATGACATGCACCCATTTCGACGGCATGCCGGCGGCTTCGGCAAGCGCCATCATGAACAGGGTGAAGGGCACATATTCGACGAAATTGCCGTGCCGCCGCATCCAGACGGCCAGATCGGCATTGCCGCCGTCGAGGATCGCGACGCCGACTTTGCCGCGCTTGGTCGAGACAATGATGGAAAGGACGATGCCGGCGATCGCCAGGATCGATGCGTAAAGCGCTGTGACATGAAAGGCCATGGGTCTACTCCCCCGTGTTGACGATGCAACGCGGTAACGAACGGCTTTCGCGCGGATCGACATGGGACCGGAAAAATAATCGGTGAGGGAAGTTCAGCCCGAAAAGCGGTAGCGACCGGTGATCGGATAGCCGAAGAGCGCATCTGCCAGGCGCGCGCCCCAGCCGATATTATGGATCATCAGCGGCCGTCCGCCGTCCTCGCTCAGCAGATTGGAGACGATGAGGATATGCGGCCTGCCCCCCGGCAGCATCTGCGTCACGATATCGCCGGGTGCGTAGCCGAGAGCATCGTCCGGCACCGGCAGTTGGGCGCCGTGGCGCTTCAGGTAGGTCTGTAGGTTGGGCACGCGGCGATGGTCGATATTGCTGTCGGCGTGGCTTAGTCCCCAGGTCTTCGGATAGGCGGAGAAGGCGCGCAGCATGTCCTCGTGTACGAGGCGCTGCAGGTCGATGTTCAGGCCGTCGCGATAGGCGCGGACGATCACGTCGGTACAGACACCGCGGAAGCGAGGCACATCGCCGCCTGGATAGGATATCCGGGTATAGGAGGCGTCATAGAGCAGCGTCACGCCGATCTGCGTTTGTGCCGCAGCGATCAGCTTTCCCGCCCAGGGTTCCGCAGGCAATGTTCCGGCGGAGGCTGGACGTCTGAACGCCGAGAACAGGCCGATAGCGGCCGCGGCCGATCCGCCTACAAGAAGAAATCGACGCGAAAGCATGGCAAGGTCTCCGCTCCGGATATGAAGTTCGTCCTATGTGAAACAGGCAAATTGTGGGCGCTGAACTCAGACGTCAGCCGATCAGCGATGCATTGTCTCCAGCGTCTGGCCGCTTATCTTGCGGAACATGGTGATCAGATCCTCGACCTGCATGTTCTTGCGGTTGTCGCTGCCGACATCGAGCATGATCTCACCGCCATGCAGCATGATGGTGCGGGTGCCGTTGGCTAATTCGCGACAGCTCGTTCTAAGGTTTTCGTTACCCACTTGTTGAGGCTGACCCCTTCTCGTCTGGCTGCGGCAGACAAGGCGCGGTGCAGAGTTGGCTCGGTGCGGATGACGAACTGGCCGGAATATGGCTTTTCCGGTTCCTCACCGCGCTCGGCGCAAAATGCCAGGTAGTCTTCGATCGAGTCCGCCATGGCGGATTTCAGTTCCTGTGCGGAATTGCCCTGGAACGTGATGACATCGCGGAGATTGATGATTTCGCCGTGGAAAATCTCGGCCTCCTCATCGAATTCGATGATGGCCTCATAGCCTTTGTAGTGCATCATATTCACGGTTTTACCTCCGCTTCGAGCAGGAACCGTCGCACCGATTTCACTGCGCCTTTGTCTGTTTCCTTCTGCGGATGCGGCCGATGGAACACTGCGCGTACGCCATTCAGCGCGACTCGTATTCGAGAGCCTTGCCCTTCCGCGATTTCACCGCCGCATGCCAGGAAAAGCAATTCTATATCCCGCCAAGCTATGTTCGATCGCACGGGATCAGCGAAGATCGCCAACAACGTCGCCCTGTGTTTGCCACTCAGCTCCATGCAGTATCAATCTATGATATCATCGAGGAAGTTTCAATCTTCGCCGTGGTTGGCGATCATCATCGCTTCGAAGGCAAGGCGGTCGGTCTTGCGCATGCGCTCGGATTCCGATTTCAGCTGGCCGCAAGCGGCCAGGATATCGCGGCCGCGCGGGGTGCGGATCGGCGAGGCATAGCCGGCCTGGTTGATGAAATCGGCGAAAGCCTCGATCGTCTCCCAGTCGGAGCATTCATATTTCGAGCCCGGCCAGGGGTTGAAGGGGATGAGGTTGATCTTGGCTGGCACGCCCCTCAGCAGCTTGGTCAATTCCCGGGCGTCGTCGAGGCTATCGTTGACACCCTTGAGCATCACATATTCGAAGGTGATGCGACGGGCATTCGACAGGCTCGGATAGGCGCGGCAGGCCTCCATCAATTCCTTGAGCGGAAACTTTTTGTTGATCGGCACCAGCTTGTCGCGCAGATCATCGCGCACGGCATGCAGCGAAATGGCCAGCATGACCCCGGTCTCCGAACCGGTGCGGTAGATTTCCGGCACGACGCCGGACGTGGAGAGCGTGATGCGGCGCTTGGAAAGCGACAGGCCGTCACCGTCCGAGGCGATCAGCAGCGCCGTCTTGACGTTGTCGAAATTGTAGAGCGGCTCGCCCATGCCCATCATCACCATATTGGAGACCTTGCGGCCCTCGGCGGGGACGATGGCGCCAGCCGGCGTTTCCTTGTCGGGGAAATCGCCCAGCCGATCGCGGGCGAGCAGCAGCTGGGAGAGGATTTCCTCCGACGTCAGATTGCGAACCAGGCGCTGTGTGCCGGTATGACAGAAATCGCAGGTGAGCGAACAGCCGACCTGAGAGGAGACGCAAAGCGTGCCGCGGCCCTCTTCGGGAATATAAACGGTCTCGACCTCGACCGGCCGGCCGGCACCACGCGGCGGGAAGCGGAGCAGCCATTTGCGGGTGCCGTCATTGGAAATCTGTTCCTCAACAATTTCCGGCCGGGCAATGGTGAAATGGGTCTTGAGCAGCGTGCGCAGATCCTTGGAGACATTGAGCATGTCATCGAAATCGGAAATGCCGCGGATATAGAGCCAGTGCCAGATCTGTTGGACGCGCATCTTCACCTGGCGTTCCGGCACGCCTTTTTCGACCAGCGCCTCGGCGACTTCTTCGCGCGTCAGGCCGATCAGCGACGGGCGGTTTTCGAACATCGCCGGCGAAACGGCCGGGGATTTCTGAGCGGCCGGGCTCAATGCTTCCATTGCAGTCATGTCTGAATTCCTATGCGCCGCGCATCGCCGAACAATTTCCGGTCGCGGCAAGTCCCTGGATATGGGGAAATTGGGCGCCCTTTACCACTGTTTTGCGGCGGAGTCATCCCTGAACCATAAAATGCAAAGGCCGGGCAAGCCCGGCCTCGAAATCAGTGTGGAAGCGGATGCCTTTACTGGCACCGCTCAATTTTCTTCAGCGCGGCCGAAATGCCTTTCAGCGAGAAGACATAGCCGGTCTTGGTGCCCTTGCCGGAGACGGCGCCCATGGTCATCTGGTGACCGGAACGCAGGGCGGCCACCAGCGCCGGCTCCTCGGCGGCGTTTTCAAGCCAGGCGGAGCGGCCCTTGGTGAACATGGTGAAAGGCTTGCTGTCGACCGTGACCGTCACCTTCGAGCCGGGCTGCAGGTCGTAGCCCACCATCGCCTGCGGCTCATAGGAAATGTTCTGGCCGGGACGTTGCGTCACCAGGAAGAAGACGTCGCCATGGTCGACCTTCGCCGGGGTCGACTGCTTCGGATCCGGCACCGTCAAGACATAGCAAACCTTGCCGGTACTGTTCTTGTAGAAATAAGCGCCCCAGGCCTGGAACTGCTCGATGCGGGTCGGAGCCGGAGTAGACGCCTGTACGGGCTCTTTCTTGATCTTTTTGGCCGCAGACGCGGCATCGGTGAATGAGGCAACAGCCATGACGGCCAGAAGGGCGGCAGCCAGTTTTTTCGCGAACATGATTTCCTTCCGATTTTACTCGAGGCCGGCACGCTAGAGACAGTGCACCACTTTTTGCATTTATTGTGACTTAATTCAGGTTACCAAACCGTCAATACCGGCCTCAACTGCCTGAATATTGTTCCGAACCGGAACAATCGAGATGAGATACGACAGACCGCGCCTGAAGGTTTCGCGACCGATCATAAACTGTTGCTCACAGAGGCAAAGATTGGGGCAAGAATTGGGCAGGGGCGGTCTCTCCACTGAGACACTTGTACTCAGCCGCCCTTGGATTCCTCGGCAAGAGCTTTGTCAGCCCTTTCATAATGCTCCACGCGCATATGGCCGCGCACGGCGGCGATTGCGGCGCCCAGAATGGCAATATCGTCGGTGAAACCGACCACTGCCAGCATGTCCGGAATCGCGTCGAAAGGCAGGATGAAATAGGCAAGCGCGCCGAGCAGGATCGCCCGGACGCGCGTGGGCGTCGCGGGATCCATTGCGCAATAGAAGGCAGCCACGACGTCACGGGCAAATGGGATTTGCCTGACGGCGCGCTTGAACACCGGCCAGAAGCCGGCTTTGACCTTCTTCGCCTTCTTCTCGGTGTCGGCTTCCTCGCCGGGCAGCAGGATTTCACCGTGTTTGACGTCGTCCATCTCAGTCCTCATCGACCCAAAGCGTATCGCATCCGTCTGGAGCCAGCAGACCGGCTCCAAGTAGATGCGACACACCCGAGGTAGCGATATGGTGAGGGTTTTGCCGGATTCAATGGTGGCTTGCGGCACGCTCCATGAAAGCGGCGAAATCGACGTCGAGCTGGCTTAGGCCCTTGGCCGAATGGGTGGTGAGCGTCACATCGACGGTGCGGTAGACATTGAACCATTCCGGATGATGGTCGATCTTCTCGGCAAATATTGCGCATTCGGCCATGAAGCCGAAGGCCTGGATGAAGCTGGCAAACTTAAAGCTTTTCTTAATTGCCAGTCCGTCCTCGCTGAGCGTCCAGCCGCCCAACGCTTGTAGCATGGCCTCGATCTCACTATTGCTAAGTCTCTCTCGATTCATCGCCCGTCTCCCTTTTCGTGGCAGTCTATCATGGATAAAAGGCGAATTCTGTTTGTTTGTCTCGGCAATATTTGCCGCTCGCCCCTGAGCGAGGCGATTTTGCGGACAAAGGCGGAGGCGCTGGGCCTTGGCAGGCTGGTCGAGGTTGATTCGGCCGGCACCGGCGGATGGCATTACGGTGATGCGCCCGACCCGCGCTCGATTGCGGTGGCATATCGGCATGGAATCGATATTTCAGGCCTCAGGGCGCGAAAGGTGCGGACCGTCGATTTCAATGATTTCGACATGATCTTCGCCATGGACCGCAGCAACCTGCGTGATCTCGTTAAGATCGCACCGCATGATTCGGTCGCCGACATCCACCTGTTCATGGATTTCGTCAGCGGCCAGAAGCGCGACGTGCCGGATCCGTATTACGGCGACGAAGGCGATTTCGAGACGGTCTACCAGATGCTGTCGCAGGGCTGCGACCGTCTGCTGTCGATCCTGTTCGGCCGCTGACTACTTCTTCCTGGGCTCGCTATCCATCTTGGGCTTTTTGTCGATTGGCGTCTCAACCTGGGTGGTGCAGCCCTTGGACTGATAGGCCTGATCGATGGCGCTGACCTCGCCTTTCAGCCGCCCGATTTCGTCGGCATTGTCGCCCTGTGTCATGGACGCGACCGGCACATGCACCATCGCCATCCAGGCTGCATCGCGATTGGCGACTTCGGCCTGCTTGTCGGAGAGCGCGTCGAGCTGTTGCTGCTTGTCCGCCTTCTGCGTCGTGAGATC
Organism: Rhizobium sp. P2_G2; assembly: GCF_056403555.1. Taxonomy (NCBI): domain Bacteria; kingdom Pseudomonadati; phylum Pseudomonadota; class Alphaproteobacteria; order Hyphomicrobiales; family Rhizobiaceae; genus Rhizobium; species Rhizobium sp. P2_G2. The sequence goes on along the minus strand of NZ_JBFUFF010000007.1, from coordinate 1,062 downwards.
CTGGCAGCGCATCTGTGTGTAGGAATCGGTTGGAACCGACACCGCGACAATATCACCCGGCTGCCTGGCGCATCCTGCCAATAGCAGGAGCGCGCAAGGGAGAATTTTCTTCATTGACCTACGCTTATATCCGTCACCACACCTCGCTTATCGGATTTTGCCGCTTGCTTGTAAAGCATGCGATCCCGCCGATACGCGATAGTATGTCTACGGACACCAGGTGGCGTTGGATCGCTTAAGCGCGTCGCAATCGCTCTGCGCGCTTAAATTCCCTGTTTTTGGAGCCTGTCTTTGTCCTGAGCCGGTTCCCGCTTCCGGCAGATAGGATCAGGGCCTCAATTCGCTGACAGCGAAGGATTTCGGCGCCAGCGGCACGTCGAGCGGATAGGCTTCCTCCACCACATAGGGGCCGCCGCCGACCGAAGCTTGCCTTGCCGGATTCATCCGGTTGCCCGCCTGGATAACGTCGCCCATGACCACAGCGCCAATTTTGTCGCCCGAAAGCCCGGCGCGCTGCAGCGTCTCCCGCACAACGATTGCGCCGAGTTCAGTGGCGGGCGTGCCTTTCAGACAAAACGAATCCGCCAACAATCACTCTATTGCGCGCAAACGCCTTGGTTTGACGCCAACACAGCGCTCCCCCAATTATTGCTTTTGATTAGGTAGAAATTGGTCTCACTCACTTTCTTCTAGAGCATCTGCTCGTGTTAGGTTTCCGCAATTTTCCATTTCAACAGGCTCTCAAGTTGCAGGAAGAATGCCAGCACACCACCAACGGTGTCAGCGAACACCCGGAGCTGATCCTGGAGGCTCTGACCTGCCACGGGTAATTTCCTCCAGAATGGATTAGAGTCCGGCCCATTGAAGGACGGACGCATGAAGAAGCAGAGATTTACGGAAGAGCAGATTATTGCGGTTCTGAAGGAGCAGGAGGCTGGCGCGAAGGTAGCCGACCTGTGCCGCAAGCACGGAGTTTCCGAAGCGACATTTTACAATTGGAAAGCCAAATACGGCGGCATGGAAGTGTCCGAGGCCAAGCGTCTGAAGGCGCTGGAAGAGGAG